>JANOVT010000197.1:0-7374 GCA_031417525.1 Flavobacteriales bacterium
ATGAACACCATTAATTCATTTACTGGATTTCGCAACTTCACACAACATCTTACAAAACAGCACGAGCCGTATGATGGGAGACTATCACGTACGGTTCTGTGAGAGGCTTAGGGGTGAAACTCCCCTTTGCCTACTCGGCGTTTTTTCTTCGTGCTTCCTTCGTGGTTTCAAGCCCTTGTGGCTAAGGCCGATAATCCTATTCCTAAAATTGCACCTTCATAAAAAATGCCCCACATCTCTGTAGGGCATTTTGAATATTGAATCGTCAGATTATTTATTCGCAGAAAATCTCTTCGTCACCACATCCCAGTTGATTACATTGTAAAACGCACCGATATAATCCGGTCTGCGATTTTGATAGTGGAGATAGTATGCGTGTTCCCATACATCCAATCCGAGGATCGGAAATCCGCCGCAACCTATACCGGGCATCAGAGGATTGTCTTGATTGGCAGATGAACAGATTTCCACCTTTCCACCTTTTTGCACGCATAACCAAGCCCAACCTGAGCCAAAACGTGTTGTAGCTGCTTTCGTAAATTCTTCTTTGAATTTATCCATGTCGCCATAAGCAGCATTGATTGCATCTGCAAGTTCTCCTGAAGGAGCATTTGCACCACCGGGTGTCATCAATTCCCAGAACAGATTGTGATTGTAAAATCCGCCGCCATTGTTGCGTACAGGCATTTTATCAAAACCTTTAACGAGGATTTCTTCAATGGAAAGATTTTCCAAATCTGTGCCTGCAATTGCTGCATTGAGATTGTTTGTATAAGCCGCGTGATGTTTATCGTGGTGAATCTCCATCGTGCGCGCATCTATGTGAGGCTCCAATGCATTGAATGCATATGGGAGCGGAGCTAATGTGAATGCCATTTGTTTTTGTTTATTAATGTAGGGCGAAATTAACAACAAAAGTAGGTGCGGAGTTTTACATCATTGGAAGATGTTTGTACAATGGAATTATGAATTATGAATTATGTCTGAATTCCAAGTGCCGTCCTGGCAAATCAGATTTTCGGTTGCGGGATTCATTTCGCCATAATTCATAATTTGCTGTTGTTCGCTTTTGTTGTTTTTATAATTGCAGTAAGGAGTCGCATAACTTCATCTGCGTCTTTAAAAATACTTTGAAATTCATTCCTTTTTAAGTATCCGCCGGCGTGCAATAGCTCAATCCAAAAGATTGATTCATTCATTTCTTTTTGCGCAATGGCTAATTTATGCGTGAAGTCGTTCCGTGATTCTGCATGTTTTGCTTCTCTAATCATCGCGGCTACACTTGTACCACTGCGTATTAACTGCTTAGAAAGGATAAACTCCTTTTTTGTTTTGCACAGATGCCTATACATTTTTACCATGCGCAACGCGAATGCAAAACTTTTTGTTTGTAACATATTTTCTTTCATAGATCAACTAGAAAGACTCAAAACTCTGTAATTCTTGCCATAAATTGAAAAAATGTTTATGCCATATTTTATGCCTCTTCATAGTTATAGTCAAATTGATTCGGATGAAATTCAACGAAAAAAAGAGGTGGTTTCTAAACCAATTTCAGCTCAAAATCCTCCCATAATTCATAATTCATAATTCATAATTTGATTTTTTCTTGGTTAATAACTCGGTTCATTTGTTGAAAGCCTCCATCTCCGTAAGGCTTATCAGCCAAATATCTTTGAGCCAGATTTTTTCAAAAGTCTTGAATGCCGCGCATTACAAGGCTTCCCGAAAAAAGGACACAAGGAGAACCAAACAATACCACGAGGATACCACGCATGGGCCTATTCAGCTTCCTGACGCAGGAAATTGCCATTGACCTTGGCACAGCCAATACAATTATCATCCAGAACGACAAGGTCGTTGTGGATGAACCGAGCATTATTGCCCGCGACCGTACTACAAACAAAACCGTTGCCGTGGGCCGCACTGCGCAGCAGATGCACGGCAAAACCCATGAAAATATCAAGACCATCCGTCCACTGAAAGACGGAGTTATTGCCGACTTCCATGCCGCTGAAGACATGATCAAAGGAATGATCAAAATGATCGCCCGTGGTAAAGGATTGTTCCAACCATCTCTACGAATGGTGATCTGCATTCCTTCCGGAATTACTGAAGTGGAGAAACGCGCTGTAAAAGACAGTGCCGAACATGCAGGCGCAAAAGAGGTTTACCTTATCCATGAGCCTATGGCTGCCGCCATCGGTATCGGTATCGACGTGGAAGAACCAATGGGTAACATGGTCATTGACATAGGCGGTGGTACATCCGAAATCGCGGTAATTGCACTTGGTGGTATCGTTACAGATAAAAATATTCGTGTTGCGGGTGATGAACTTACTCAGGACATCGAAGAATATATGCGCCGCCAGCACAATATCCTCATTGGTGAGCGCACTGCAGAACAAATTAAAATTGAAGTAGGTGCTGCTCTTCCTGAGCTGGACAATCCACCGGCAGATTACAACGTGCGTGGCCGTGACCTCATGACGGGTATTCCAAAAGAGATCGCCGTTTCGTATTCAGAAATTGCACATGCTTTGGATAAATCGATTTCGAAAATCGAAGAAGCCATCATGAGTTGTCTGGAAAATACTCCGCCTGAATTGTCGGCCGACATCTACAAAACAGGTATCTACCTCGCAGGTGGTGGTGCATTGCTGCGCGGACTCGACAAACGTATTTCCATGAAAACAAAGTTGCCAGTGCACGTGGCAGAAGATCCTTTGCGTGCTGTTGCCCGCGGCACAGGAATCGCTCTTAAAAACATCAACAAGTTCCAGTTCCTGATGAGGGAATGATGAATGGGCAAAGTGCCGTTGTCACTTCATGTTAAAGTGTCAACTGCTTCCGATGAATCAATTTTTAGCTGATAGTAAAGACAAGCGATGAAGAACATCCTGGCGCTGATACAAAGGTTCTACCTGTTTCTTCTGTTCATTGCTTTGCAAATTCTTGCCCTTATTTTTTTGTTTAAAAACAACAACTATCATCAGGCAGAATTTATCCGACACAGTAGTGATTGGGTTGGTAACATCTATTCTCAACGAGCCGAACTTTCAGAATACTTGCGCCTAGGTGAAATCAATGACCAGTTGTCGCTTGAAAATGCTCAGCTCCGCAGTCAGGCTCCCGATAATTACATTTCCATTCGGCACGATGTCGATAGCGTAAGAGACACACTTACCATGCAACGGTATTTCTATCGAACCGCCAAAGTGGTCAACACATCGGTGAATCGTGAAAAGAACTACATCACGCTGGATCGTGGTTGGAATGGAGGCGTTCAGCCGGATATGGGTGTCATCTCAGGTGGAAATATTGTAGGCGTCGTGCGTAGTGTTAGTGAACACTACGCCGTAGTAATGCCGGTTTTACATACTGATTTTAAAGCGAGCGTCCGTTTGGGAAGATTTGGAAGTTTCGGTTCGCTCGTCTGGCGCGGCGGTGATGCCTCAATTGCCGATGTGATTGAAATACCAAAAAATATTCCCGTTACTGCCGGCGACACCATTGTGACATCCGGCTATTCTACCTTTTTCCCGGCGAATATCACAGTGGGGACTGTAGTGGAAGTGGATGACAGCGACAACGATTATCACCTGATCAGAGTGCGCCTGGGTGCAGATTTCAGGAAACTTGACCACGTGCTTGTGGTGAGTGATATTCTAAAAGAGGAACAATTAAATCTTATAAATCAGGTAGAAGAACAGGATGCTGCAAACAGTAGTCATTAATATTATCAGAATCTTATTCCTGATATTGCTGCAAAGCCTCGTGGTGAGCAGAATTCAGCTGTTCGACGGACTTATTTTTCCGTGGGTGTATATTTTCGGAATACTCATGTTACCGTTTGAAACGCCTCGATGGTTGACACTCGCGGTCAGTTTTATCGTGGGTTTGACCATGGACTATTTCTCCGGACCAATTGGATTGCATTCTTCTGCATGTGTTGCGCTCGGATATATGCTGCCTATCGTTCAAAAGCTTTTGGCACCTCGTGAAGGTTATGATCTAACGCAACGCCCAACAGTGCAGCGCATGGGACTTGCCTGGTATCTCACGTATGCCGGCGTGCTTACGCTTATTCATCATGGTTGGTTCTTTTTCCTCGAAGTATTTCGTTTTTCTGATTTTTTCTATCAGATTTTTCACATTCTGCTAAGCACACTGGCTACCTTAGTGCTGATGACGATAGGACAATATCTCATCTACAATTCTAAATCATCGCAGTTGTGAATCTCGACGGACGACGCATCACGATTATCCTGATTGTTTGCGTGATTGCAATCATCTACATCATTCGTTTGTTTTTTCTACAAGTCGTTAGTTCTACATGGAAGGAACAAGCAACCGCTTTGACAGAAGAAGAAATTCCTCTCTATCCGCCACGCGGAGTGATTTATGATCGCACAGGAAAAATGATTGTGACCAATCAGACGGTTTACAATCTCATGGTCGTTCCAAAAAAAGTTTTGCCGTTTGATACGACTTCACTCTGTGAACTTTTACACATTACAAAGGAGGATATAACTACACTTTTTGCAAAAGCAAAAGCCAAAGGGGAATATCATCGTCCACAATTGCTGGTGGAACAGATTACTCCTTCAGACTATGCCGCAATTTCAGAGCAGCTTTATAAGTACAATGGTTTCTTTGCAGAGTCGCGAACATTGAGAGTTTATCCTGAGCAGGCGGGTGCGTTGTTTTTAGGTGATGTAGGAAAAATTTCACCTACTGAATTTAAAAATAGTCCTTACTACACAAAACAAGAATATCTAGGTAAAAGTGGTATTGAAAAATCTTATGAACTTGAGTTACGTGGTGTAAAAGGAATCAATTATGCTTTCCGCGATAACGTTGGAAACATCAAAGATCAAAAGGGCGACAAAGAAGATCAGCCTGCCATGCAGGGCACGGATCTCATCTGCACTATGGATGCTGAGTTGCAAAAGTATGGTGAGTTGTTGATGCAAAACAAACGCGGTTGTATTGTCGCTATTGAACCTGCAACAGGTGAAATTCTCGCAATGGTTTCTGCTCCGACTTACGATCCGAATCTTCTTGTCGGTCGTGTACGTGGACACAATTTTAATGTGTTGTTGAACGATCCTCAAAAGCCTTTGTTCAATCGCGCTACACAAGCTCAATACCGACCCGGTTCGATTTTTAAGTTGGCTCAATCTCTCACCGCTTTGTCGGTTGGCTCGATCACTCCACAAACACGAATCACTTGTAACAGAGGCATCATCGGATGTCATGGAAACCATAGTTATGATGATCTCGAAATGGCGATTGTGCATTCCTGCAATCCTTATTTCCGCGAAGTGATGCATCGCACAGTGGAAGCAGATCGTGATAAGAACAGTCGTTTTCGTGATGCACGTCTCGGACTTGAAATCTGGCAAGGATACATTCAACGTTTTGGTTTTGGAACGGATCTGCATTCTGATATTCCCGGCGTGAAAACAGGTAATGTGCCAGGTGTAGCATTCTACGATAAATGGTATGGCAAAGAGCAATGGGCATTCTCAACTATTTATTCATTGAGCATTGGTGAAGGAGAAATGCTGGTGACGCCATTGCAGATGTGCAATATGGCTGCTGTTATTGCCAATCGCGGCTGGTATGTCGCACCTCATACTGTAAAACAAATTGGCATTGGCGGAAAACCACGCGATGAATTTTTGATCAAGTATGATCTTGGAATTGACACAGCGCACTTCCGCACTGTTGTCAATGCGATGGAAAAAGTAATGCAGCCGGGTGGTACCGGATGGCGATCTGCGTTGAAAGATATTGTGGTGTGTGGTAAAACAGGAACGGTTCAGAATGCCGGCGGCAAAGAAGACCACGCTGTTTTTATTTGCTTCGCACCAAAAGATGATCCGAAGATTGCAATAGCAGTTTATACAGAGAACGCAGGATTCGGCGGAACTTGGAGCGCACCGGTTGCAACATTGCTCATTGAAAAGTACCTCAACGACACGATTGCAAAGTCAAGTCTGTCAAGAGAGAAACTGATTATGGACGCTAATTTCTTAGACCGATGAGTTTAGGCAGACAACATCCGCTCGCTAACGTCGACTGGCTAATGGTCATCGTGTATTTTGCCTTTGTCATTTTCGGCTGGATGAATATTTATAGCGCCGCAGTAGTGGATGGTCACTCCAATCCAATGGACATGTCGCAGGAATATGGCAAGCAGTTTTTGTTTATTCTCATTTCTTCTTTTTTAGGTTTGATGATCCTCTACATGGAAGGTGAGTTCTTCAACAAGTTTGCGATTTACATCTATGGCTTTTTTATCCTGATTCTCATGGCTGTGCTTATTCCGGGTATTGGCACCAAAGTGAATGGAGCACGTGCCTGGATTCAGTTCGGAGGTTTCGCATTGCAGCCGGCAGAGTTTGCGAAAATTGGTGTAGGATTGATGCTCGCGAAATACATTTCCAACACTAAAGCAAAATTCAACAATTGGAAAACGAGAATGATCGCGGCGTTTATTGTCGGTATTCCTGCCGCGCTCATTCTTGTACAACCAGACGTTGGAACATTGCTGACGTTCGTGGCATTCATACTTGCGCTTTATCGTGAAGGCTTATCGGGTAACGTTCTCATCATTGGTCTTGGCGCGATTGTATTCGGTGTATTAAGTATCATCACCGGTTTCAGCAAAATTCATTATCCATTCTTCGGCGAACAAAGTGGAGTGTATGTGCTCATGGTGATTGTGTTTATTGTTGGATTGATTTTTCTTTTTCTTGTCAAAAACTTTGTCGTACCACGCAATCGGAAAAAACTATTTCTTATCACGGTTGTCTCAACTGTTGCCGCCATTGTATTCAGTTTTTCGGTGAATTATTTAGTAGATGGCGTTTTGGCCAAACACCAGAAGACCAGAATTTATGTGACTCTCGGCTTGGAAGAAAAGGATGATGATCGCGAAAACATGTTGGTCGATGCGGAGACAGCGGATGCGGCCGCCATCATTCCGAAATCGAAAAAGGACGATCCGGGATACAATGCACGCATGGCTAAAATCGCGGTCGGCAATGGTGGAATTATTGGTCAGGGTTATCGTCAGGGTCCTATGACCAAAAACAAATATGTGCCGGAACGTTGGACCGATTTTATCTTTAGCGTGATCTCGGAAGAGTGGGGATTCATCGGAAGTTTTTGTGTAGTGGGATTGTTTGTGTTTCTCATTATACGCATCATCAACATGGCTGAACGACAACGCTCGCAATTCTCCAGAGTCTATGGCTATTGTGTGGCTTCGATTTTTTTCCTTCACCTTTTGATCAATGTCGGAATGGTCATCGGACTTGCGCCTATCATCGGTATTCCGCTTCCATTTATGAGTTATGGTGG
>JANOVT010000198.1:0-3212 GCA_031417525.1 Flavobacteriales bacterium
AAATACCCAAACCCGGTGACGTTTATGGCTTCTGCCAAAAGCACGATTGATGAAGCATTCGCCGGTGATGTGATCGGATTATACGATACCGGAAATTTCAAAATAGGAGATACGCTGACAGAAGGTGAGGTGATGACATTCAAAGGAATTCCGAATTTTTCTCCGGAAATTTTCAAGGAATTGGTGAACCGCGATCCGATGAAATCCAAGCAGCTTGACAAAGGAATTCGTCAGTTGACAGAAGAAGGTGTTGCACAGTTGTTTATTCAGGAACCAGGCAATCGAAAAATTGTCGGAACGGTTGGTGAACTTCAGTTTGAAGTAATCAAATACCGACTCGAACATGAGTATGGAGCGAAGTGTGAGTTCGAACCAAAGACTTATTACAAAGCGTGTTGGATCACGACAGATCATCCTGGAAAATTGGATGAATTCAGACGAATCAAAGGTCAGAATATGGTGATGGACAAAGAAGGCAATGATGTGTTTCTGGCGCCGTCGTCCTTCATGCTGGATATGGAAAGAAAGAATTATCCGGAGCTCGAATTTCATTTTACAAGTGAGTTCAAAATTTCATCTGCGGGATAAAAAATCTCATGGTTCGTAGTTCGACAAGCTCACTATGATAGCTCACCATGACAATGACAAAGCGGGAATGGAAAAATGGCGGCGCGCAGCGCCGCCATTTTTCCTCCTTCATACCACGAAGTGGTCATGGTGAGCCTGTCGAACCATTCGAAGAGAATACTTCAGGCTTCGGATAAAAATGAAACTCCAAAAGTTGCAATGCATATTTGTCGCATGGAAAAAGAACTGACACTGCGTTTTCTGGCTGAGCCTACTGACATCAATTTTGGTGGAAAAGTGCATGGTGGCGCGGTGATGAAATGGATTGATCAGGCAGGTTATGCTTGTGCTGTCAATTGGTGCGGAGGTTATGCCGTCACCGTTTATGTAGGAGGTATTCAATTTTTGAAACCAATTCACATCGGCAATTTGGTTGAGATCCGATCTCGCATCATACACACTGGCTCTTCCAGTATGCACATCTCAGTGGATGTGTTCAGCAAAAAACCGGAACTCGACGAATACATACACAACACGCATTGCGTCATCATTTTTGTGGCTTTGGATGAATCTGGCAATCCAAGAAATGTCCCGGATTTTATTCCGTCCAATGAGTCAGAAAAAAAATCAGAACAATATGCTATTCGTTTGATGGAGCTGCGTAAGGACATTCAAGTGGAAATGGATGCGCGTAGATCGTAGAGTCAGTTTGAAATTTTCAAATTTTCTTCTTAGCCCGAATCCACTTGAAACCACAAAAAGCACAAAGAAATTTCACACAAAGGACACCAAAATTAAAATTTCGCAACTTGTAAACTTGTTAGTTCAACCTTTAGATAATGAAAAGAATTTTCTTGTGTTCTTTGTGTGAAATTTCTTGGTGGCCTTTGTGGTTAAATAAACGCTCGACAACAATGGTCAACTCAGATTCAAAGAGTGTTTGAATAACCAAAAAAGCCATTAGGTAATCCGATAATTTATTTATGACAGAAAAAACACTAATACTATTAAGAGGATTGCCTGGCAGCGGAAAGTCGACGCTTGCCAAAACGCTTGCATTTGAAAATAAATTTCCCGTCTTTTCCATTGATGATTTTTTCACGGATGAAAATGGAAACTATCAATTTGATTTTCGTGATAATCATCTTGCATATAAATCGTGTGAAGAAAGAACGCGAAATGAGATGATGAAAGGAACTTCACTCATCATCATCGACAATACATTTACGCTGGAGTGGGAGATGACACCCTATCAATTGATGGCAAAAGAATTTGGATACGTGGTTCATGTCATGACAATCGAAAATCGTCATGATGGAAAAAACATTCATTCCATTTCCGAAGATCAAATTGATCGCATGCGCGAAAAGTTCAAGGTTATTCTGTAACAAAACAAGTACTTATTGAACAAATGACATCGTTGTCTGTTGTAAGTTTGGATGCTATTAATAAGTAAACTATGAAAATTATCTTCGTCACAATACTTCTGGTTGCCGCCGTGGCTGCAATACTTGCTTTTCGCGGATACCGCCGCGTTTCTCCGGAACGCAAAGCGGAACTCGTATCTGCCGCACCCAATTCATTTTATGATTTGAGCTATACCAGCATCGACGGCAAAAAAGTAATGATGTCTGATTACAAAGGCAAGTACGTTTTACTGGTGAATGTTGCCAGCAAATGCGGCAATACACCTCAATATGCAGAACTTCAGGAGATGTATGAAAAACACAAGGAAAATTTGGTGATAATCGGTTTCCCCTGCAACCAGTTTGGTTTTCAGGAATCAAAAAGCGAAGGTGAAATTGCAGAATTCTGCACCAAAAATTATGGCGTGACTTTCCCGTTGTCATCGAAAATGGATGTCAAAGGAAAAGACCAACATCCTGTCTACACCTGGCTCACTTCAAAAGCTGTCAATGGGGTGTCTGATGATAATATCGAATGGAATTTTCACAAAGTGCTCGTTTCTCCGGAAGGAAAATGGCTGAAATCTTTCTCTGCTTCGATGGATCCCGGAAATGGCGAGATTGAAAAGGCAATGAAATAGAAATGAGATTTAAACAATATTCAAAAATCCTGAAATTTTTTCGGGATTTTTTTTGTTGCCACTTTTTACAATTCAAAAATACGATTATCCGGAATGCTACCTACTTCGAGAATTGGGACTGGCCTTTGCGAAAATTCGTAGAAATCCCGATCCCGAAGTTTCGGGAACGGGCAAAAGACAAACCCATGTTTGACGAGTGATTTCAAAAATGTCAAGATTAAATGCTATGTTCAAAAACTGGTAAGCCATTTTTGAAATAGCGAGTCCCGAAGGGATTGGGTTTGCCTGGCCCGGAAGTGAAGTGGATTTCAAGAATTTTCGCAACAGCCTTGATTTTTTTGGTTCTTTTTTTATCAAGTTCATAACAGACTTGCATCTCTAAATCCGGATAAGTAACTTGCGTGTCAGAGCAGCGTTTTACAAAAACCGTTTTTTTGAATGGTGCAAAAAGCCCCTAATCAAGTTTGGTGTTGTTCTTCCGATGACAATCCGTTTTGGTGGTGCGTTTCGCAACCCCGTTTAAGAGCTTATGATATTTCAACGAAGAACTTAAAACGCTGCTTTTGTTTTCTAATTAAAACTATAAACAATGAAAGAG
>JANOVT010000199.1:0-16054 GCA_031417525.1 Flavobacteriales bacterium
CCCCGGTCCATTCAACGAGGACAAAAGATGCGCTCCACGGTTGGGGAATGGCCTTTGCGAAAATTCGTAGAAATCCCGACACAGACGGGCAAAAGACAAACCCATGTTTGACGAGCGATTTCAAAAATGTCAAGATCAAATCCAATGCTCAAAGACTGGTAAACCATTTTTGAAAAAGCGAGTCCCGAAGGGATTGGGTTTGCCTGGCCCGGAAGTGACGTGGATTTCAAGAATTTTCGCAACAGCCTTGAATTTTTTGTTTCTTTTTTTTTCAAGAAAAAAAGAAAGAAGGAATGAACTCAATAAACCGAATAAAATCTTACGAAAAGAAAAAGAATGGAAGGTAATTAGAGTTCATTTTACAAGCAAAAAGGTAGGATTATGGACAATCATTATTGCTTAATATTAAAATTTATACGATTTCAACCGCTGAATTTTCCCATTGAATGACTCGTTTTATAGTTACATTGCTTTTTCTTTTTTAATACTTTTTCCCTGAATGTTATCCGCAAGGCTTCTCACATTTTCTTGTTTTTTCTTACTGTTGAACACCAGTTCCATTTGCCAGCAAAACAAATATGTCATCCGGTGTGAAACCGATAGCGCAGAAATTGATGATATCTCAGGATTGAAAATGTACGATGGTGCATACTATCTTAATCATAAATCATCCTACTTGTTTGTGGCCAGTAAAGAAGGATTTCGGTCAGAATGTTTTTTGATCACGCCGAAAATTCAGAAGGCTTTTAAAGGAAAGGAATTTGTTTTACCCGCTTTGCGAAAATTTCCGACGAAATCTTCTATCGGAAAATTCATTCATGCGAATGAAATGAAGTGGGATAAACTTGATATGCTTTATAAAGAGAAGTATGTCGATGATTATTTCGAAGCTAATCCGGAGATCCTGCGATCGGATGAAAATCCAGTTACAGAGTTGGAAGACCGGTACGGAGATTTAACCAGAGTGTTGAATAATCAATTGTACTATATGGAGCTATGCGATACTTCTCATTCTTCCATACAAGATAATGGTGGCCGTTGTTTGTTGGATGTTTCCATCCTCGAATTGGAATACGAATATGCACATTATCCTACCACTTACTACAATCAACGCATCGATCTCGTCAGGGTACACACCAAACTGAAATTTGATCTCAAAGATGCTTTTGGAGTCGACATATTTTCAAAGGAACTCGATGTGAAATCTGTGATCTACGTAAATGATGAAAAGGTGAATCTGCTTTCGAATGCCTTGCAAGAGGCCATCATGAATTTTATGGAATTGAATGAACTCAAAAATGCAATTATCCAGCGTGAAGAAGAAGCAAATAACATTACCGCAATTCCTACTTTAGATATACCAAACTCTGAAGTATATGCTTCATCCATTCCTCAGTTTTTGCAAAGTGCTGTTACTTTATATTCCAAAGATGGTCATGGCAGTGGCTGCATTATTTCTGAGGATGGTTACATCGTCACCAACTATCATGTGGTGGGAAAAGATTCTGTTTTTCAGATCATCTTAAATCGTGGCGACACCTTGCAGGCTAAAGTTATCCGCACGGATTGGAAGTATGATCTCGCGCTACTGAAAGCTCCATTAAAGAATGAGGTGGCATTTAGAATTAGCAAGGAACAGGGAGTGGGTCTTGCCGATAGAGTATATGCTCTCGGGACACCGGCCGATGTATCATTGGGACAAACAATTTCAAGTGGAATTATCAGCGCTCGTCGGAATTTTTTCGGCAGGGATTATTATCAGACGGATGCACGATTGAACGGTGGAAATAGCGGCGGTGCTTTGGTAAACGAGCAGGGAGAATTAATCGGCGTCGTATGTTCCAAAATTATCGGATTGGGCATTGAAGGGGTTGGTTTTGTGATTCCTGGCAAATACATTTTTGAACGATTGAGAATTTCTGTGAATGGAGGGACCAACAATGATTAGAAGACTTATGCGAAATAGTATATTAAAGTTGATGGTGTTGTTTGTCACTTGTTTCCAGGTGACGAGTTGCACAACACTTTTGCCCTATCAAAATGTGAAGTTGAAAGGTGGTGATGGTGATGCCTCTTACTTCATGAATTCTTCTCCGGTTGAAATTGGCAACGCCAGACTTGTCAAGAAAAAAATGCCTTTTGTAGTGACAGGTCAGAAGTACGGATGCATGACAAAATCGAATGTCATCAAACCGAAAAGAATTGACGGCATGTTATTGATGTCTGCCATTTTTTATCCGGTATTTCCATTTGAATTTATATTACCCGGCGGACCCAAGAAACATTCGCACGGTACCGTTGGCTTTGAACTCGATACCATTGCCGTTGCCAAATTGAGTGATATTTACATTGGCAGTGCAGCATCTCTCGATGAGGTGCAACTGAAAAACGTTAACTCGATCGTTTATAAAAAATACAAGCATTTTCAAAATAGCCGTCACGAATTATTTGTCAGGGACAGAATAAACTCAGGATTAGTTTATAAAAATGAAACCTGGTTTGAAATGGAATCCAAGGTGGATGAATTGTTGGAATTGATGAAGTGCAAAAACGATTTAGGTAGTCTCATTTCCCGATATGATAAGTTTGTGAGTTTGTCTTTTCGTGTGAAGGAAGGTGAATCCACCTACATCACGCAAGGTTCTTTGAAGAAGTTTGATCTGAAATTGGAATGGTATCTCAATGATAAATTCAACCATGCTATTGATAGCATGGAGGTCATTGCAAGTTCGCAATGGATGTATGCCGGTTATGATTATTTATCCGGGTCGTCAAATTCATATACCGCTGACTATAGTGCGATGTATACGTTGATAGAAGACGCCATGGTCAAGCTGATTCAGAATCCTGATTTCACATCAAAAGTTCGCAATGTGAAAGAAAAGATGGAGGTCGAGTTCAATACTCAAACGGAGATTGTGATTGACTCACCAAAATCGTCTGTGCATTCTTTGGATGATGCTATTCAAACGCAGGTAACCATTCAGATTGACGACTTCCACGGTAGTGGTTGCGTCATTTCTTCCACCGGACATATTCTGACCAGCTATAAGATTATTCAGGACGCTGATAGCATCGATGTATTAATGATGAACGGTGCTAAATACCGAGCAGAAGTTTTGCGGAAAGATCCTCTGAGTAATGTCGCTTTGATCAAAATCGATACCACTGGTCTCATCGCATTAAGACCGATTTCAGATGCGAATCTGAAATTGGGATCCGATCTTTTTGCCATCGGAACGCCTGCGGATAAACTACTCTCCCAAACAATTACCAGAGGTGTAGTTAGCGGCAGCAGACTGGAGAATGACATCCAGTTCATCCAGACGGATGCAAGGCTAAGCGCTGGCGATAATGGTTGTCCGCTTGTCACATGGAATGGGGCACTCGCAGGAATTGTGAATGAAAAAATTCTCGATCGGGGAGTGGAAGGATTATCATTTGCCGTGCCGATTGAAACTGTTTTCCAACGACTAAAAATCCGATTTCAATGAGAGAAAACATGATATTCGGGAGATTCAAAAAGACATGGATGATGATGCGTCTCATTATTTTTTCTATCATCTTTTTTTGTTTTCAAAAAGGTATCACCGCGCAAGATCCGGTTCAGTCAAAATTTGTACGCCCGGATGATGTGAGGTTTGATCTCGCCAAAGGAGCTTTCACGGTCGAAGATTACGCCAATGAAAAACAAAAGAAGAAGGGTGTATTTGACCGAAGAAAAAAGAGCACCTATGAAATAAAAAACATCAGTGGTAAATTACCACAGAAGGTTTTTGAAGTACTCATTGAACTTGGTTATCTCGACACGACCAGACACTTCTTCCCCGACTATAAGAGCTCCTTGAAACTGGACTATGTTGTCCACAGCATCGTCATCAAAACCATGCAGATGAGTAAGTATGGAAGTGGATACACAGAAATTGTTGCTGATGCTACCATCACATTAAAGAGTCAGTTCGGAAAGGCCATTTTCACCAGAGAAATTTTGAAGTCGAAAAATGAACGGACAAGCGAAGAGTCTTCAATGTTTTACGATTCTGTCTATGAAACTGTGAAGGATTTTTTCCTGGAAGAGGAAGTTGCCGAGTTTATGAAAAACGATCGTTTTGTTGATCTGCCGGTTTTTGAATCCGCTGAAAAGATTCAGCTACTTGACAACAAAGTGACCGGAACGGATGTATACAACTGGACTGACGCTGTAGTGACCCTTGTTGATAGCCTTGGACATGGTAGCGGATGTGTCATTAGTTCGGATGGGTATATCGTCACTAACTATCATGTTGTAGGTCAGAAATCTGATATCCGTGTCAAGATGCATGATGGAAAAATGTTGAATGGAAAGGTTTTGAGATACGATCCTGAATGCGATCTTGCATTGGTAAAAGTGGATGCGAAGAATCTCAGAACACTTGAAATTATTGAATCGGTTGGCACTGGCGATATTGCTTATGTGGTCGGCACACCGGTGGATACCTTGCTGTTCCAGAGCGTTTCGAAAGGTATCATAAGCGGACAAAGGAACTATTTTGGTGTCGACTATCTGCAAACAGACGCAAACATCAATAGCGGAAACAGTGGTGGCGCATTGCTTTCAAGTAGCGGTCAATTACTCGGTATAGTGAACGCAAAATATTTTGGATATGGTATCGAAGGGATTGGTTTCGCAATACCTGCAAAGTATATTCTTTCCAAATTGAACTTACTTCCAATTGTGCACGCACCTGTGCAGAAAAGAGTTGAACCTGTGAAGATGATTAAAAAAAACAAGTAGATTTTTGAGTGTGTTCAAAGTGTCGGTATTGAAGAGTCGATCACCACATTGATCTGGAATTTTCATTCGTTCAATACTTGATTTCAGCTACTTTTGATAAAAGCATAAGGTGTGCTGGAAACGAAGTGAAAACTTAATATGCTACTCGTATGTCCTACCAAAAGTGCTTTTCCAAACATTCCCGACGATATCAATGATGGCGCGATAAGACACATTTTACTTCCAGGAAAGAACCATTTAATCAATTCAAAAAATGAAATTATTTTTTACAATTCTCCTACTTGCAACAATTCAACTCTCATCGCAAGGTCAACTCGATTTGGCATGGGCAAAAGCAACCGCTGGCCCGCTAGCTGAAATTGGTTTCAACATCGCTTATGATTCAAATGGCAATGTGATTACTTCAGGAACCTTCCGCGGTACTACTGACTTTGACCCGAGCTATAATGACGAGTATGAGTTGACTGCCGCAACTGAATTCAACGCCTTCATTTTAAAATTGGACCCACTTGGCAATTTTATGTGGGCTACTTCCATCCAGGGAGTTTCTTCAGCCTATGGCATGACAATGGACGATGACGACAACATTTATATCTGTGGTGGTTTTAAGAATACGATTGATTTTGACTCAGGTGCGGGAGTTACTGAGCTCGCCTCTGCCGGCTTGAATGATGGTTACTTAGCTAAATATAATTCATCAGGCGAATTGATTTGGGCAAAAGGATATGGAGGTGAGCTAAACGAAACCCCAATTGCCATCGCCATTAGCAATGATGGCAATCTGATAACCACCGGAGATTTTAATGCCGTGGCAGACTTTGACCCGGGTGTCAACGAAGCCCTATTGACACCCGTTGGCAGTACGGATGTTTTCATTTCAAAATTTGACAATGATGGAAATTTCTTATGGGTAAAACAATTGACCGGAAATTCTATCTCGAGCAACATGAGTTCGTCAGCCATAGTTTTTGGAAATGAAGGCAACATTTATCTATGTGGAAGATTCGTAAACTCAGTTGATTTTGACCCTGGCAGTGCTATGGCGGAATTAGCAGGTTCCACACAAGGTGATTGGGATGCTTTCATTTTGAAATTGGACAACGATGGGAATTTTATTTGGGTAAAACATGGCGCAGGCGCGAACTACGATGTTCCTTATGCTTTGACTTTGGACACGCAAGAAAATGTTTATACAACTGGATATTTTGACGGTACGGTCGACTTCGACCCAAATGCAAATGAGACAACTCTCACTAGCATTGGCGGTTTCGATGTGTTTGTTCAGAAGTTAAATGGCGACGGAGAATTACTGTGGGCAAAAAACATGGGTGGCATCAGCACAGAAATTGGCAACGGCATTTTTGTAGATAGTCAGGGCGCTGTTTACACCACTGGGTATGTTAGTGAAACCGCTGATTTCGACCCATCAGAAAACAGCGCAAATATTGTATCACATGGCGAGACTGACATCTTCGTTTCCAAGTTGAGCGCAGACGGAAATTATGTTTGGGCATATACCTTTGGCGGCCCTGAGTCTGATATAGGCCGCGCTATTCGTGTGAATGAGTCAGGCACTGTTTTTATTACGGGAGAAAACCGCACAAGTTCTTACTTCAACCCCAATTCCAGTCAAATTACGCTGGGTGGTTATCAAACATCGGCCTACTGTGTGAGTTACAATCAGGAAAATTTTATTGGGGTAAGTGAAATCTCTGAAGAAACTGACTTGGCTGTTTTTCCCAATCCGGCAATCGACCAACTTTTCATTCGTTGCGGTAATGCGGTGTCAAGAAATATCACAAACATTACTATTTCCGACCACACAGGAAAACTTGTATGGCAATCCACACATGTCAATCAATTCGTACAGATGGATGTTTCGAATTTATCGGAAGGAGTTTATACAGTGACAGCGCAAAATGATGATTCATGCACACATCAAACATTTGTAAAAATTAGGTAGCAATGCGAAAAAACGAACTACTTCACAGCTTCTCTTATATGGATTAGTGAGTCTGCTCGTATTTATGACTTTCCGAATTCTGCGAATGAAGGCATGATTATTCAATCCGGCATACAAATTATCAATTGTATTATTTAGGATTTATCTGATAAGGTGTTGCTTGATCTCAAAACCTCCGATAAATTCGTCCATGTCAATCTGGATAAATTTGCCGTGGGTGTATACACATTGAAAGTTTATTCCAATAATGAGGTTTTTCTGACAAAAATTGTGAAGCAATAGTCTCACTTTTTTAGCACGAAGTTGTGGAATTTCAATTAAATTTCGTCTTTCAATAAAAGCTTCACCCCATGAAAAAGTTCATCACCTTCAGCATAGCTTTGACTTCAACTCTATGTTCATTTGCTCAATTTCAAATCGCAGTTACCGCTGAGCAAATTTTGATTCCGTCCAACCACTATCAAGCTCTCGATAACATCATGGGTGGCACCGGACCAATTGCCTGCTACCGATTGTATGCTGAATTTCCTGAGGGATTTCAACTTTCATCTATCTACGGGACGAGCACTGAAAATGCCGCATTCAATATTTCGTCTGGAAATACATTTTATCAAAATCCAAATGGTTCGGCCATCGCTTTTGATATCCTCGATCTGGGTTCTGACCCATTGTTGGAGTATGATTCATGGTTTACGATTGGTGCGCAGGATTCTGATGAGGCAAGTGTTTACACAAGCACTTTTGCCGTAGAATTAATCCCGTTCTTCGAAAACTTTGAATTGGGTTATGATGTAGCTGTTGATGAAAATTCAATTCTTCCGAATGAAGCCGCTCTGTTCGTGAGTATTGATTTTGATCAGAATGGTCAACTCATGACAGATTTGAATCAGCCTGATGCGAATGGTCGGGTGTTGATCGGCCAGTTTACCTCCCGACAGTTTGTATCCGGTTGTTTTTCATTTGCGTTGAATGATATTGTGCAAGGAACAATGGAACAGGTGAATCAAACTGTTTGTTTTTCTTTTTCTCCTTCATTTGTCTCCGCTGATTTTAATCAGGATGGGTTTGTGAATATGTTAGATCTGACTATTATCCTGGAGGATTTTGGATGCACCGCGGGTTGCAATGCCGACCTCAATGGCGATAATATGGTGACTGTGGATGATATGATGAGTTTCATTTACTTCTGGTCCCTCTATGGCGAAGTGAATTGAGGGATTCGCTTCGCTCATCTTTTGTTTCTCGCGGAAGTGCGCAGAAGGAATTTCAGAACTTCGCAGAAAATTAGGTCTTCTTTCGAATTTACTTTTGGTCGGATGAAGTCGGATAAAGAAAATTCTGAATTCGGAGAATTTCGAGTTTGAGGAGTTTCATTACTTCTGGTTGCTGTAGGACGAAGTGAACTGAGCGCTAAAGTATATTTATGGATTTTATTGGACATTAGCATCTTATACTAAATCAATTCCTATGAAAACAGTTTTCCTCACTTTGGTACTTCTGATGAGTGTTGTATTATGCAGTGCGCAAATGCAGATTACCATCACCGCCGATCAGATTCTCATTCCCGCTGATGATTATATTTTGTTGGATAATCAAATGGGTGGTAGTGGGCAAATTTGCTCCTATCGGATTTACGCCAATATTCCTTCGGGGTATCAACTTTCAGCCATTTTTGGAACAAGCACCGCAGATTATGAATTTAGCTTGAGTTCTGGTAATACTTTCTACCAAAGTCCTTACGGTTCCGCCCTTGCCTTTCAATCGAGTGGTGAAAACTGGGAGCCATTACAACCCTATGATTCTTGGTTAACAATTGGAGCAGAGAATTCGACGCAGGCTGATCAATATGTGTTTATTTCAGCTGTAGAAACAGTGCCGTTTTTTGAGAATTTTGATTTGGGATATGACGTTGCAATTGATACTGCTTCGTTGACCATTGATGAAGCTATAATCTTTGCGTTAAATTACTTTGATGAAAATGGATATCCACTTTCAACACTCAATCAGGCGGATGCAAACGGTAGAGTGCTAATAGCGCAGCTCACCGCCAGGCAGTTTGTATCCGGATGTATGACTTTTCAACTAGTCGAGATTAATAGCTCAAGTGATGGATTCTTACAAACGGCCTGTTTTTCTTTCTCCCCAGAATATGTCAGCGCAGATTTTAATCAGGATGGCATCGTCAATATCGTTGATCTCACCATCATCATGAGTAATTTCGGGTGCATCAATGGTTGCAATGCCGATCTCACAGGTGATAACATGGTTACCGCCGCAGATTTAGGTAGTTTCATTTATTATTGGTCGCTGTATGGCGAAGTGAATTGATTGCTTTTTTGTTTCTCACCACGAAGTGGTAGACAGAAGTACGCAGAAGGAATTTCAGAACTGCACAGAAATTAGATTATTTCTTTCCGGTTGTTATATTCATTTTGACATTTCGCAATTCCGAATTTCCATTATCAATCTATGACCTGGGTGAATATTTTCGAAAGCAAACATTGTTCTCCGCGCAATTCTGAAATTTCTTCTGCGCACTTCAGCGAGAAACGCAAGATGAGCGCAGCGAATCAAAAGATATTCCGGAAACCAAAACTCACTTTCGCATTTCGCACCAATATCGGATTATCGAATTGTTGTCCAATCGCATAGTTGAATGTGAATATTCCGGCTTTCGTTTCGAAGTTAACGCCGGCTCCAAATCCAATCGGTGTGTCTGTAAGAAAAGATGTTGCGCTTTTTTTCTCATACCATCCCTGATCTGCAAAAACATAAAAGGCCGAATTCTCTTCAAAAAGAAATCGGTATTCAAATGTTCCTACGCTGTAAGATGTGCTATTGATCGACTCTTCATCGATACCTCGCAAAGTGCGCAATCCACCGAGTCGAAACATTTCATTGTCGAAGATCGATGGTGCAAAAAGTCCTACGCCATGTCCACCAATTTTGATGCACTGCCGTTTGAATGTCGGAATATAATAATCAACCTGAACATCGACACGATGTACATTCCGTTTGATCGGAACATCTTGTGTGGACTCCGTCGTCATATTAGGCGAACTCACATTGCGTACTCCCGTCGCGCCTTCTGCAAGAATCGAATAACCACGCTGAGGATTATACCGGTAATCAAGTTGTTCGAGTTGAAGTGCTATTCCATAAAACGTCGAATTCACATTCGCAAGTGGTTGTGATGTTACAAAAGTCGAAAGCTGATTCGTCGTGTTTTTTTCTGCAAACACTTTAAGTCGATTCACACCACCGAAGTTGAACACCAGTCCTGCCGATGATTTCACACTGGTAAAGGTCGAATCACGTTTGTAGATTTTGAGTTGTGCATCGATGCCAATGGGAGTATTGAATAAATAGGGCAGGAAGACTTTTGCGGAAAGATCTTGCGTGAGTGCCTGCATCTTTCGCCAGTTGAGATACAATTCTTCGCCGGTGTTGAAGGCATTGAGTAATTTGATTTCAACATCACCGGTGAAATTGACTTTCCCGGTCACATCATTCGGACGCACTCCCAGAATTCCGTTGAAAAAATTCGCTTTCTTTTTTTCTACGAAAAGAAAAAGATCCGCTTTGCCGGGTTTGAATCGCACTTCAGGAGATTGACGAATACGCAAAAAGGGAATCTCTCTCAACTTCCTTTCCAGCGACTTCATTTTTTCCTCGTTGTACAAATCTCCTTTTTTGATGTCGAGATAATTACGCACATACCGACCGGGAGTTTTGCTTTCTGATTTGATGATCACACTATCCATTACGATCAATGGGCCCTGGTCAAGGGAATAAGAAACCTCCGCATTTTTACCTGACAATTTGAGCGATTGGAGTTGGACTTTTACAAACGGATGACCTCGGTTTTCATATTTCGACAATTGATTCTCTGTTTTGTCGGAGAGCATGGAAAGCTCGAATGGACGTGGTTTGCGCCAGGTTTCTTCAGAAAGCATCATCGCCGTTGAATCTTGTAACCAGTGAATTGAAGTGATGAAGTATTTTTCGCCTGCATTTACTTGTGCATGGCAGGTTGAATCGGTAAACACAGTATCAATGGTCGCATCCAGATAGCCATTTGTCATCAATTCGCTGTAGGTCGTGAGTATGCTGCTGATGGCAGCAGGCTTCGTCGTGTATGTCGCAGGCAGATTCGATTTTAGAGGAAGGTCGTGGTATAGAACACGCCAGTTCGACTGGGCGGCACATTGGTGAGCCGCCAGAAGCATAGAAAAAAGCAAGCTGTATCGAATTTTCTGGAACCACATTTCAGTCGGGCAAAGATGCGCATGATTGGGTCAGCGCATCCGATGCTGCAAGGAACGAACAAAGTTCTTCAAATTGTTGAGGCAAGCGGAATATGTTCTTTTTTTACCACCTAATTCAAAGTCATTCATGTCAGAAGCCAAAGAGACGATATTCCGGTTGGTCAAGGAAAAAGCCATTCTCAAACAGGATGTTTACGCCAATACGGTCAATATTTTCGCAGAGTTGAAGACCGTTTTGTCCGAAACGGTTGCAGAGATCAAGACGGATTTTGGCGACAAGGACAGCAGGGTAGAGTTTCATTACCGGGATCGCGGAGATTTTCAGGCAGAAATCAAGATTGCTGGTGACGTATTGGTTTTTTACATGCATACCAACGTCTTCCAGTTCGATAAATCCCATTCGGTGTGGCGCAGCAGCTACCTCAAAGACAATGATGACAATGGATACGTGGGCATCATCAATGTCTATAACTTCCTCGCAGATTCATTCAAATACCAGCGCACCTCGGACGTCGGCTATCTGATTGCCAGAATCTTCGTGAACAGGGAAAGCCATTTTCTGGTGCAGGGCAAACGCCAGCTCGGATACCTCTACAACGACTTCATCAACAACATCCTCAATAAGGACGCACTCAAAAGCGTGGTGGAAAGCACCATACTCTACACCCTCGACTTCGACCTTTACACGCCACCATACGAAAACCTACAGCAGGTAACGGTAGAGGAGATCCAAAGCGTGACCAACAGTACAAGCCTGGCGACAGGGAAGAGGATGGGGTTTAGGTTTGGGCTCGATGAGTCGGTGCTGTAAAGGGCTAATTATCAATTGTCAATTATTAATTATGGCGAAATTGCTCCGGCCATTGGGATTCGGTTTTTTCCAACTAGCTTCAATATCTAGGCTGGTATTATCGGTTTGATCATTTGATTTGTGTTGCTGTTTGTTAGGGAAATGGAGTATCCCTTTGGAATTCATTCGCCCCGCTATAATTGATAATTTACAATTGAAAATTGATAATTCTTTCCTCTCACTTGCACAACTCACTTCTGCGACTATATTTGCACCCCATTTGAAAAAATGGCCCGTTCGTCTAGGGGTTAGGACACCAGATTTTCATTCTGGTAACAGGGGTTCGATTCCCCTACGGGCTACAAAAGCAGAACGAGAAAGAAAACGAGAGCGGAAGCTGGCGTTTTTTTTCTCGTTCCGCGTTTAGTTCGTTCCCGTACTGTTTTTCGCGCTATTCGTGCGGCTTCACTCGAGAGGCTATTCAGACTTCGTTCGGTTCCGAACTGCGCCAAGACAATAATGTTTGGAACAATTTCTTTGCTCACGTGTTTCGGAATTTCTCAGACATTCTATTTCCAATTGTTTCCATCGATTGCACATCCTGCGTCCAAACAATTCAGCACATATCACGCATAGTTCGCAAGATTTTATTACCTAGATTTACCATGAACTATTCAGACACCATTTGCTTATTTCTACAATAACCAAAATGTCACGTATCTGCATTATCTATTCTTCTACGTCTTCTGTGCGAAGTATTTCCGCGGGGTACTTCAAGAATTGCTTGCAGCTTTTGTTTCTGATTATTGCGTCATCTGAAAGTAGTCAGGCACAAATTGTTTATGCTCAAACATTCAGTTCGACTCTCGCTGCAAGTGCGTGGACTAATACAAATCTTACCACACCATGGAGCAGCGGGACATACCTCGGAGCTTTCTCCAACAATTGGCACGTAGATGATGCGGAGACCGGGATGCCGGCCAATGGATGCGGAATGGCATTGGGAGGAAATCAGTCTCTTTATATGGGTGCGGTAGGATTGGGTGCACTCGGCGCAGCGTATGTGGCGAATGCCAGAACGAATCGCAGAATTTCTTCACCCAATATCAATACAACAGGTTATGCGGGCATGACCTTGAGTTTTAATTTTATTGCCAATGGCGTAAGCACAGTAGATAAAGCCTACTTCCAATATAGTATCGACGGTGGAGCAACGTGGATTTTACCTCCGGGTGGACCAACATCTACAACGCCTGCATTACAGGCAGGATCAGATTGGTCCAATTTGAAATCGCAGGTTTGTGCTGGAGGACAGGGGCGCTGGACAAATGTGATTTGGGCCATGCCGACAGCATGTGAGGGTATCTCCAATTTACGCATCGCTTTTGTCTGGCAGAACAACACTTCGACTCCGGGAGCTACCGATCCATGCCTGGCGGTAGACGACATTGTGATCAGCGTTATCGTTACTCCGGTCACATTGAGTTCATTTGATATGCGATGTAATAATTCAAATACGATGGTGGAATGGACTACACAAAGTGAAGTGAACAACGATTATTTCATCCTGGAGTCGGGTACTGATATGATTCGCTGGCGACAATGTGGAGTGGTGCCGGGTTCTGGAAATTCCAATTCATCTCATCACTATGTATTCGAACATGCCCGGGGGAAATCGGATGTTTACTATCGCCTTTCACAAGTTGATTACGATGGGCGCACAAAACATCTTCACTCAGCGGCTATGGAAGCATGTGATGCTACACACGGCAACCTGTCTGTTTATCCAAATCCAACACAGGGTTTGTTTTATATATCCGGAGAAAGAACAACAGATATCTCGGGTATCGAACTTCTTGATCTGCAGGGTAGAATTGTCTTTAGTCAGAAATGGAATGAGTTGCCTGCTGGCCAGGTGGAAGTGGCCTTGACACAACCATTTACCTCAGGTATGTATGTGTTGATGATCCGGAGCAAGGATGGTGATGTGGAGGAATTCAAACTGATGGTTGAGTAGATTTCCTGCGCTTCGTGGTTGAAGGTTTTACACAGCCTGTGCAGATACGATTGCCTGGATGAAAAACGTATTCTCCAAATTTGGGAGAACAAGGACTCAAATTCAATTTCAGTTTTTTACAAAACTTAGGGCGAACATAAGATGGCTAATTTTGAGATTATCTTCCATGAAGGAGTTCGATTCCGATTCCAATGGGATACTAAATCAGAGTGAGTGTGAAAGAGTGGGAGTGAACCAATCTTTCTCACTCTCTTCCTCGCGCTTTTTCTCATCCATTCTCGATTTAAATTAAGTTTATTTTTCATCTCGAATTATTTTGGAATTTTCAAAATAAAAGGCGATGGATGTCAATTTTGTGTAGTTTTGAGAATCAAATTATTTTGACATCAGGCATTTGCACTAAATTATTTTTCGCACGAATCTTAAAAAAATCAGAAGATGAAAAATGTGATTTTATTATTTGCAATGACGATTTGTTTGTCTATAACTGCACAAGAAAACGATACATGGCGTTGGGGAATTGAATGGGGTTTACAAGGCACTCATGCAGACTTCACTGGCGGGATGTCCGATGCCAATGCGAAATTTCATGCGAATGAAAGTTCAGATGGCGCTTTAAATATTGTTTTTCGATATGATCTTGATGCTCGTTGGATGGCAACATTTGGATTGGGCGTCAACTCTTATGGATTTAATTTCGCCTTGTCGAACAACTACTCACTTCTAAATCCTGATGGTCGATGGACAGGCTTGAATGCATCGTTTGCAGAATTTACCACACCGATCATGCTACACTATAAGTTTAAGCAGAATTGTAGGAATAGCCGTTGGATCATTGGCGCCGGTTTTGTTCCAACCTTCAATGAATCATCTACCATTGAAAAGTCTGATGTGAATGATCCTGAAAGCAACGTTGACAAGGAGAATTTAAATTTTACTGCGATATCGGCAGAAGGGACAAGCAGTATGGTTCGTTTTGTTGTGGGAAAAGAAAAGCAGTTAAAAAGCGGACGAATCCTGAACGCTTCATGGATATTCAATGTTGGATTGAAGGCGAAGGCTACTGCAACGGTCAAGTACTTTCTTGACAATACCAATTACGAACATGAATTTAAAACCAACGGGAACTTTGTCGGATTCCGATTGTCCTACTTTTTTAAGCCTTGGTTAAAGACTGATAAGCGGGCTAAAATGGCTCCGTGAGCCGAATCAAATTCTTTCGTATTTTTTTTTCTGTGTCGTTTTTTTTCATTTCTTCTGCAATGCATCACGCTTTTTTGCTCCGATATGCATGGATAAGTTATTCTTGTTTGAAATAGCTATCTAAAGGTTTTTGGGCGGAGTAAATCTGTTGATAAAAGCCAACATCATGAATCGGCACCACAGGTCCGGCCTAGCGGGAGGCTGCGCTTCGCTAAGAATGCGCCGACAATATCCTCCATTTAGGATTTCGATTCCGGATTCCTATGGTCTAAAAAAGAAGAACGAGAAAGAAAACGAGATCAATGATCTCACTTTTTTGTTTGCAATAGCAGAGTTAAATAGAATTTTAATGTAGCTGTCACCATTGCTCTCTTTTTATTTTGGACAAAATGCTAAAGAGCGGTGCACACATTTAACCTTCGTGAGTTAAGTTGGAGTGTCTCGAACAGGCTGATTTAACGTGTCACTATTTCTGTTCTTCGAACAACATTAATTGTTGGACCTGTTGTATTTTGTGCTAAATGATTATGCGGAATGTTCCCCACTGCGAGTATTGGGGGACGGCCTTTGAGGAAATTCGTAGAAATCCCGATCCCGAAGTTTCGGGAAAGGGCGATAGACAAACCCATGTTTGACGAACGGCTTCAAAAATGTCATGAATAATTCGGAATGACGCTCACTGTATTGTCATTTTTGAAGAAGTGAGTCCCGAAGGGATTGGGTTTGGCCGCCCGAAAGTGGCGTGGATTTCAAGAATTTCCTCAACAGCCTTGATTTTTTTGGTTCTTTTTTTATCAAGTTCATAACAGACTTGCATCTCTAAATCCGGATAAGTAACTTGCGTGTCAGAGCAGCGTTTTACAAAAACCGTTTTTTTGAATGGTGCAAAAAGCCCCTGATCAAGTTTGGTGTTGTTCTTCCGATGACAATCCGTTTTGGTGGTGCGTTTCGCAACCCCGTTTAAGAGCTTATGATATTTCAACGAAGAACTTAAAACGCTGCTTTTGTTTTCTAATTAAAACTATAAACAATGAAAGAG
>JANOVT010000200.1:0-17313 GCA_031417525.1 Flavobacteriales bacterium
AGATTATCCTCTCTACATCTTCAGGGCGGATTATTCGAAGAAACAATTTATTCAGGTTGCGGATAAACTCATCAATGAAAACAAAATCGCCATTTCTGTTATTCTCAATGGAGTGGATCTGGATCGAAGCAAATATTCTTATAGATATAGCTATGGGTATGGATACGGATACGGTTATGGCGCAGGAGGATATTATGACGATGCAAAAGGCAAGAAGGGTCGTTTTCGTTTGTTTAGTAAAATATTTAAACGCCGAAAATGAAAATTGATAAAACTGAATTCAAGGATTTATTGATCATCAGTCCCGATGTTTTTAGTGATGACAGAGGTTATTTTTTTGAGCCTTTCAATGAAGCCAGATTTCGAATTGAAACAGGTCTGAACTTGACTTTTGTTCAGGACAATGAAAGCTTGTCAAAAAAAAATGTATTGCGTGGACTTCATTTTCAGGTGCCGCCAAAAGCACAGGCAAAATTGATCAGAGTTGTGAGCGGGTCCGTGCTTGACGTGGTTGTTGACCTCAGAAAATTCGAACCGACATTCGGCAGGTATTTCAAATTGACTATTTCAGCAGAAAACAAAAAGCAACTTTTTGTACCGGAGGGTTTTGCTCATGGATTTCATGTGCTGGAAGACAACACCGTTTTTTCATACAAATGCAGCAATTACTACAGCAAAGAGTTTGACAGAGCATTGCTTTGGAATGATCGGGCATTCGCAATCGATTGGGGAATTCAACATCCAATTCTTTCTTCAAAAGATATGGATGCTCAAAAATTTGCTGATTTTGAAACACCTTTTTTCTAATGCAGACGATTGATCAGCTGATTCCTTCATTGATCTGGATGGTCGGCTGGCGTTTTCTTTTTTTTATCCTTGTTACTTTTTTTCTATTTCGCATTTTCAAAAATCTTGGTACGAAGGCCAAACTCGTGGATTCTCCCTCTCGCTGGAACGCAAATGCAAAACCTACGATTGGCGGTGCGGTTTTTTATGTTGCATTTTGTCTGGTCGTCATTCCTCTTGCGATTTACTATGAAGGCCATCGTGGTTATACTATCCTTTTTTTGACAGGAACTTTCGCATTTGCTCTTGGGTTGTGGGATGATATAAAACGAATTCCGCCTTCAATAAAAATGTCGGGGCAGGTAATTGTTGCCTTCCTTTTTTTAGCATCTTCTCATACTTCCCCCATTTTTTTTAACCACGAACCCATTTCGACTTTGTTTGCTCTTTTACAATCTGGCTTCACGATTTTTATTGTTGTTGCAATGATGAATTCGATCAATATGCTCGACAATATGGATGGTGTTGCAACGATTGCGGTGATGCCGATTATGTTATTTGCCATGTATTTCGATTGTGATGAAGCGGGAGTCGGAATTGTATTTGCCATTGCTATGATGGCCTTTCTGGTTTTTAACTGGACTCCGTCAAAAGTCTTTATGGGTGATTCGGGAAGCATGCTTCTTGGATTGGTCGCAGTGTGGATGGTCCTTGGTGCTGACTCATGCGGCGAGATTGAAGTCAATGCCTGGCATGGAATTTCAAGAATGATGCTAATCGTCGGACTCGGCACTTTGTTTATTGTAGACACTATCGTTGTTGTATTTAACCGTCTTAGACACGGCATCTCTCCATTAAAAGGTGGAAAGGACCATACAACGCACAATTTGTTCTACCTGGGTATGAGCCAATGGCAAATCGCTTTTTTGTTTATCATATTAGGCGCATTGCAGGTATTCCTAGTATTCCAATTTATCGAAGACAATCGATTTCATCCTGAAAAAGGCATTATCGCAACCAGTGCACCTATCATTCTTTATTTCTTTTCACTTTTAAGTTTTCATCTCATTCTCTCTGCCCGAAATTTGCACAAAGGGAAATTCTCTTACAATAAATGAGTTCTAAAAAAATCTTTTTGCTTTCGGTTGTTGTCGGTATTGCTTCGGCAATCATTGTTTTAGTATTGAATAGCTTCATGCAAAAGCAACTTCCTGACAAAGCTCAGAATGACGCATACCGAGAAGTGATCAATGAAAAATACCGCATTTTCTCTTTGCCTCTCCCTGAAAAAATTGATTTTGCCGGTGAAGATGTGCCGCTCCATCAACCCGATGTGATGGAAAAACTTGATCGGGAAATGCTCATCAATACGTATTGGCATAGCAACACCTTATTAGCAATTAAACGTTCACATCGATGGTTTCCGGTAATTGAACCCATTCTTGCGGCCAACAATATTCCTGATGATTTCAAATACCTTGCTTTAATCGAAAGCGGTTTTCTGAATGTGGTTTCACCTGCCGGTGCTACGGGCTTCTGGCAATTCATGGAAGAAACTGGAAAATCGTACGGACTTGAAATCAGTGAACAAGTGGATGAAAGATATCATGTGGAAAAAAGCACGCAAGCGGCTTGTCACTATCTTCATGATGCATACGATCAATATGGTTCGTGGTCAATGGCCGCCGCATCTTACAATATGGGTATTGCCGGTCCACGTCGGCAAATGGATCGTCAGAAGCAAGAAAAATATTGGGATCTGATGTTGAATGATGAAACAAGCAGATATGTGTTCAGAATTCTAGCCATGAAAGAAATCGTTAATCACGCTGATCAGTATGGCTTTGTGATGCGACCAACGGATTTATACGAACCTTATCAATTCGAAAATGTATTGGTCGATTCCACCATTTCAAACATTGCGGATTTCGCCATCCTGTTTGAAGTGACATACAAAGAGCTGAAAATCTACAATCCTTGGCTACGCGAGAATTATCTCAAGAATAAGGACCACAAAGCTTACAGCATCAAAATTCCACGGAAGTGATTCATGCCTGATTGGTTGTTATGTTGAACGCAACACTACTCAGTCGTTTGGTTTTTACTCCTGAAATCTCTTCTGAAAGCAGCATCTCCTTTGCAACACGGCCGGACAATACTTCATCCATTGTTTTAATTGCACCGGCTGGCACATTTTTCTTTATAAAGTCATCGACCCAGTTGTTCCTGTTTTTTGTTTTGAAAATAGGCGACAATAGTTTCGCAAGCTCCGTTCTGTTTTTAACCCTATCCTGATTGTGCCTGAATCGATCATCCGAACTTAGTTGTGCGGATCCGAGAATTTCTGTCAGTGTTGCAAATTGTCTGTCGCTTCCGATCGCCAGCACCAATGGTTTCTCATCTTTACAGTAAAAAATTTCACCATATGGTGAGATGTTCGGATGAAGAGATCCAATCCTTTCGGCTACATGGGAGGTCATCAGATAATTACTCGCCTGATTCACCAGCGCTGATAGTCCTGCTTTCTCCAATGAACATTCTACAACACTTCCGCGATTTGTTTTGGCTCGCTCGAGAAGAGCACAGAGAATTCCTTCCTTTAATTGATGCGCAGCTATCACGTCGATCATCGCTACGGGCATTTTTACTGGACCACTTTCCGGAGTTCCATTCATGGCCATGTAGCCATTCTCTGCCTGAAGCACCACATCATAGGCTATCCGCTCACTTTCATATTCATATCCCGTAATTTTTGAATAAATAATCTGAGGTTGAAGTGCAAAAACATCGGATGCTGTCAACGAAAATTTTTGATCATCGCCTTTTTTAAAATTGCAAATCAAGACATCCGATTTGCGAATCAAATCTTCAAGGACTTTTCTGTTTTCACTTTTAGATATGTCCAACCAGACATAGTTTTTACCATAATTCACAGACGAGAAATAGGCTGATACATTGTTCTGTGTTTCTTCCATTGGAAGTTTCCAGGATCTGGTTACATCACCAGAGGTAGTTGGATTTTCTATCTTTATGACGTAGGCACCAAGTTCCGCAAAAAAACTCGCAACGGATGGTCCGGCGAGCACAGTAGATAAATCCAGAATGTGAAGTCCTTCGAAAATCCTTTGATTCATACGATGCAAATAGACTGCAAATCTCGGTGAAACATCTCTTCGCTTATCATCCGGCACCAACTCAAACAAGCAACGCTTTTTTGTAGGTGCTCAGGCAGCGCTCACGCGCGAGTTTGTGATCAATGATTGGTTTGGTGTAGGAAGCCGTTTCAAATTCCGGTACCCATTTTCTGATGTACTTATTTTCAGGATCAAATTTTTCCGCCTGACTTGTTGGATTAAAAATCCGGAAGTAAGGGGCCGCATCACAACCGGAACCTGCTGCCCATTGCCAACCACCAACGTTACTTGCCAATTCATAATCCAATAGTTTTTCTGCAAAATATGCCTCACCCCAGCGCCAATCAATCAGCAAGTGTTTGGTCAGAAAACTTGCTACAACCATCCGAACACGATTATGCATGAAACCGGTTTCGTTTAATTCTCTCATTCCGGCATCTACCATAGGATATCCTGTTTGGCCTGCACACCATTTCTCAAAGAGCCTGGAATCATTCTGCCATTCAATGCGATCATAGGCAGGCTTAAAACTATCCTTTGCACTATGCGGAAAATGATAAATGATCATTTGATAGAATTCACGCCAGATCAATTCATTCAACCATTTTTCATTTGTTCTTAGCGCTATCGTAAGCAATGGACGAATACTCACGGTTCCAAAACGAAGGTGCAGACTCAGTCTTGATGTTCCTTCCACCGCAGGCAGGTCTCTGGTTTCGTGATAGGATTCAATGATTTTTTTTCGAATAATGCGTGCAGGAAAATAGAGGAACTCAAAATCTGCAAATCCGATTTCTTTCAGCGATATAGTTCTGGACGTAGAATGTTTCAGGAAATTTGCTTGAAGCGAATTACATTCATAGGAACGTGCTTGTTCATCCCTTAAAAGACTTTTCCATTTTTTGCTATACGGAGTGAAGACAGTGTATGGTTTGCCGTCATCCTTCATCACTTCATTCTTCTCGAAAATTACGTGGTCTTTTGATCCATGGAATGTGATGTTTTTTTGCTTCAACAATTCATAAATCAGTTGATCCCTTTCTTGTGCATAAGGCTCATAGTCGCGGTTTGCATAAACTTCAGCAACTTCATACTCGTTGCATATTTCTTCCCAAACGGATTCAGGGTGGCCATAATACATTTTCAATGTGCTGCCGATGGACTCCAGTTCTTTTTTCAGTTCCAGCAAGGTCTGATGAATAAACAATAGCCTGGCGTCTTTTTTATTTTGAATGTTGCCGAGAATGTGTTCATCGAATATGAAAATCGGCAAAACCGGTAATCCGGAATTTAAAGCATGATATAGTGCAGCGTGATCATTCAACCGCAAATCGCGCCTCAGCCAACAAATCGCGATATGTTCTTTTTGTTGTTTCATTGTAAATATTGTCCAAATCTATTCGGTTGCTCACATGTTGTTGCTATATCTGGCATAGTACATCTATACATTTGTCTGATCAGGAGATAGAAACGGTGCATTGTGCCTCAGTTTATGTTTCTTTTGGTTTTATCTGTAAAACATGCGATTACTCTTTTTTGTTCTTCTGTTTTGTCCCATTTTAGCTATCGCCCAGACTCCTTGTGAGAATGGTTACGCTGGTGCTTATCCGTGCGAAAACGTTGATCTGATCTATCATATCACACCTGCGGATATTGGCGGAGCAACAACAAACGAGGTTTGGGGCTGGACAGATCCTTTGGATCAGAAGGAGTACATTCTCCTTGGGGCATCTACCGGTCTCTTCTTTTTTGATATGTCAATGCCGACTGCCCCGCTTCAAATCGGATTTTTACCTACACATACGACAAACTCCAGTTGGAGAACTTTTCGAACCTACCAGAATTTTGTATTTGTCTGTAGTGAAGCTTCGGGTCATGGCATGCAGGTTTTTGATCTCACTCGTTTGCGAGATGTGCAGAATCCACCAGAGATTTTCACGGAGGATGCCCACTACAGCAATTTCGGAAATTGTCACACATTGGCCATTTGTGAAGAGGTGGGCTACGCATACGCTTGCGGCACAGGTACGTATTCTGGAGGACTACATATTGTAAATATCCAAGATCCTCTGAATCCGGTTCTCGCCGGTGGTTATGAGCTGAATGGCTCTACGCATGAATCGAGTGTAGTGGTTTACAATGGTCCCGATCAGGACTACATAGGTCACACAGTTGCATTCTGCTACAATGGCGCCGTGCCGTTTCCCGTAACCATTGTGGATGTTACCGATCCGCTCGACGCTTCTACCATTTCACTTTCTACTTACCCGCAAAAAAGATATTGTCATCAAGGATGGCTCACAGAAGATGGCGGTTACATGCTTATTGATGATGAGCTCGATGAGTATTTTGATTTAGTGGACAGCTTACATACCATCATCTTGGATGTGCATGACCTTGACGCACCAACTTACATGGGTTATCATGTTGGCGGAAGTTCTATTGATCACAACCAGATTGTGATTGGAAATTTGTGCTATCAAAGTAACTACACAGCGGGTCTTTCTCTTCTTGATGTCACGGAAATTGCTGATACCACACTTCGACAGGTTGGATATTTTGATCACTATCCCGCAAATGACAATCAGGTTTTTCAAGGCGAATGGATGAGCTATCCATATTTTGAAAGTGGTGTCATTCCGGTTACCGATATATACAATGGCCTCTTTTTATTAAAGCCTTCTTTTGTTCATGCCAGCGCGGCCGATACTACTTGTTCCAGCGAGTTGTTTGCAGTAAGCCTCGAATTGAAGGATGGATTTCCCGGACCTTATTCATTTTCTTTTGTTGATCTTCCCATCGGTGTCAATCCGGTGTATGATTTGACTGGTGTCGCTGCACCTACTACGGTAGAAATTGAATTTGAAAATACACTGGGACTGAGTGGAGACATGCATTTTCAAATCATCATTTCCGGACAATTCAATACTTATGAAGTGGACATCAACTCATTCTTGATTGCTCCTCTCACCTGGTTTTCTGATATTGATGGAGATGGTTTTGGCGTGGCATCTTCAGATACACTTTCGTGTAATCATCCAGATGGATTCGCCGCTGTTGCCGGCGATTGTCAGCAAGACGACAATTCAATTTTTCCTGGAGCTTCCGGAACCTGGGATGATCTGGACAACGATTGCAATGGCATCGTTGAAGAAGATGAATTGGAATTTTGTGCGGACCTCAACGGAGACCACATTATCACCGTGGCGGATGTTCAACTCTTGATCGGAAATCTATTTTGTTCTGGTCAAGACTGTTTTGCGGATCTAAACAACGACGGCATGACAGGCATCACCGATCTTTTGATTTTAATGGCCGATTTTGGTGAAGATTGTCCCTGATGTTTTTCTGTGTGTTGGATCAGTCAATTGATTCATCTTCTTCAAGCAGTTGCTGCTTATAAAGCAATGCATAAAGTCCATTTTTGCTTAAAAGTGATGTGTGCGATCCTTCTTCCGCAATTCTTCCATGATCCAACACGATGATGTTGTCGCAGTTTTTAATACTCGAAATGCGATGGGCAATGATGATGCTTGTTTTACCAAGCATCACTTTTTTGAGTGATTGAAGAATATGATCTTCGGTTTCTGTATCCACGGCACTTAAACAATCATCAAAAATGAGGATGTCAGGATTTTTTGCAATGGCTCGTGCAATCGAAATTCGCTGCTTCTGGCCGCCGCTGACGTTGATGCCGCGTTCACCGAGCATAGTGTCATAACCACCTGGAAACTCTACAATATTGTCATGGATGTCTGCATCCATTGCTGCCTGCATGATCTGTTCGTCGGTGAGATCGTCTATTCCGAATGCGATGTTGTTTTTAATGGTGTCTGAAAAGAGAAATACTTCTTGTGGTACATAGCCTGTTTTTTTTCGTAGAGAATTCAAATTATGATCGCGTAAGTTGATTCCACCAACAAACACAGCCCCTGTAGTTGGATCCATCATCCTCAGAAGGAGTTGTGCAATGGTGCTTTTCCCGCTGCCAGTGCGACCAATGATGCCAAGAGTTTTGCCTTGTGGTAGTTTGAACGTTACCTGGTCTAATGCTTTTATACCGCTGTCTTCATAATCAAATGAAACATTTCTGAAATCGATATCTCCCCGAATATCTGTCTCTTCTGAAACTGAATTCCTGATTTCAGGTTTTGTTTTGAGAAAAGCATTGATCCTTGCCTGACTTGCCTCAGCTTTCTGCACTAGACTCGTCACCCAGCCTACGATTGCAAACGGCCAGGTAAGTATGTTGACATAAAAAACAAATTGTACTATCACACCAGGTGAAATTTCTCCCCGCATCACTTTGTGTGCGCCTATGTAAATGGTCAGAATAGTGCTCAGTCCAACCAACAGAATAATGACCGGCATAAAAAGCGCATCGATTTTTACAAGCCTTAATTGTTTGTCTTTATAAACTTCGCTTTCTTTTACAAAGGTTCCGGCATAATATTTTTCCCTGTGAAAAGCTTTGAGCACCCGGATGCCCGACATCGTTTCCTGAACGATGGCACTCAATTTCGATTGCTGTGTCTGTACACTGTCTGTTCTTTTATTGATGACCGTACTCACATAAAAAATGGCGATCATCATAAATGGTAATGGCGCCAAAGTATAAAGCGTCAGTTCGACATCAATCTGTAACATCACTACGACACACATCACCAACAACACGACGAGATTAAGTGTATACATGACTGCTGGTCCCAGGTACATGCGAACCCGATTGACGTCTTCGCTAATTCTGTTCATCAGATCGCCAGTTCGATGCACCTTGTAGAATCTTAAATCCAGCTCCTGGTATTTATCATAAATCTCATTTTTTAGATCATACTCAATATGCCGCGACATGACTATTAAGGCCTGCCGCTGATAAAAGAGAAATATTCCTTTGACCAAAAACATCAACAAGTACAAACCGGCGAGGAGCAATCCAGTCTTCATAAGAATGGACGCATAATTTTCATTACTTAGTTTCAGCTTCGTTGAAGAAATATTCAGCCACTCAGAAATGTTTCGAAAACTTTGGGGTTGCTGCACTTCAACAAACTCCTGCTGCTTCAGTGATTCGGAAGAAGATAGAGCATCTGCCAAAAAATCAATGCCGTCACGCACAACTACCGGTGCATACACACTGAAGATATTTCCGGCCACAATCAGTATGAATCCCATAAAAAGTCTTCCCCGGTATTTCCAAAAATATTTGTTGACGTACCGGAGATTTTTCATGAAGATCTTATGCGAAATTATTTATTACGAATGATAGGGACACATCATGTGATGCACCGTGCATGAACTGCTTTTTAGAATTCGAAATTCCATGTAACACTTGGCAAAATTGGAAATAAACTGACCTGATATGCTTTGACTTGTAGTGTTTGACTTCCGATCTGTCCATCGTTTCCGAAATAAATGAAGTATGGATTTTTTCGGTTGTAAAGATTGTACACCGAAAAATTCCAATTGCTTTCGAATTTTCTTTTTCTGGGAACAATCTGATCAACTGATGGGTTCGATTGAACTTTATTTTTTTTTCGGGTACAAAGTGAACGATATATCTGCACGATGATACGGCGCCATGCGAAAACTATTCTTCGGCCCATATACATCCACCACACGACCTTCATAGAAATAGCGTTCAACAGGCAGCGTAATTGCATTCCCTGTTGCATACACGAAAACAAATCCAAAATCCAGCCTGTTGGTGAGCTTCAGGTTCATCACATAACTGATGTCGTGGCGTCGATCCCATCGGGTAGGGTAGGGATCGCCATCATTGAACTCGGCAAAAACACGCTCCGTTTTTGACCACGTGTATCCAATCCATCCGTTAAGTCTTCCTACTCTTTTTTTCAGAAATAATTCTGCTCCATAACTATAGCCGGTTCCTAGCACAAGCAGGTTGTCAATGTTATCGTTCACCGTTTGATCCGGTTGTGCTCCTTCTTTGAACTCACTTTGATTGCTCATCGTTTTGTAGTAGACTTCAAAGCTGCTCTCCCACTTGTCATCGTCAAAATTCCTGAAATAGCCTGCACTGTATTGAACGCCAATTTGTGGTTTCAATTTATCTGTACTTGGTAGCCAAACATCGGTCGGCAAGGAAGTCGGAGATAGACTGGTGAGATGGATGTATTGATAGTTGCGCATAAATCCGGCTTTTATGCTCGAATTTTTGTTGAGTGTATATCTGAAATTTAATCGAGGTTCAAATCCTCCATACTTTTTTACAACGTCATTTTTTTGGTAACTCGTTACTGTGGTGGCTCCAGGTAAACCCAATGTCAGGTCTTCTGTTTTGGTGTAACGATCAAAAGGTCCTACGTGTAAAAAAAGTGAATACCGCAAACCGGCATTTACCCTGAATTTTTCTGAGATGTCAAATTCATCCAGGACATACACAGCCGTCTCGTGCGAAATGAGATGAACTTCTTTTCCTGTATCAAACTCCGTGTCGCCACTTCTGGCATAAACGCTGTTCGGTCTGAAATCATGATGCGTGTATTCTGCGCCCCACTTAATGGTGTGCAGATAGTTCGGATAATAATTCCACTGAACTTTAGCGCCATAATCTTTGATGCCACTGGAAAGGGTAAACTCAAATTCATCCTGCACTGCTCCGAATGAGAAACGATAATCCGTAAACGTTGCAATGGCGTTCATGAAAAGTTTCTGATTCATGATTCTGTTCCAACGCAAAGTGGCAGTTGCATTACCCCAGGGAATCCGTGTACTGAAGGCTGTTTTTTTGCTTTTGAAATTGAAAACATCCCGACCGAAGTAACCACTCGCATACAAATGATCTTTCTCTGAAATTTTATAGTTGATTTTTGTATTCAGATCATAGAAGTAATAACCGGAGCCATATGCGTTCGCGGTTGGCTTAATAAAGGGTTTGAGCAATGCATCGATGTATGTTCTTCTGCCACTGATGATAAAGGACGAAACATCTTTTTTAATTGGTCCTTCAATGGTAAGTCGCGATGCAATCGTTCCGATTCCACCTTGTGCATGATATTCTTTTTGATTGCCTTCTTTAAGTGAAATATCCAGAACGGAAGCCAGTCGTGTTCCAAAATTCGCAGGTATGCCGCCTTTGGTCAATTCGAGATTTTTGACAGCATCAGCATTGAAAACAGAAAAGAATCCGAATAGATGCGATGCATTGTACACAGTAGCGTTATCAAGAAGTATGAGGTTTTGATCGACTCCACCACCTCGCACATAAAAACCGGCGTTGCCTTCTCCACTGCTTTTCACGCCAGGTAGTAATGTCAAAGTTTTAAGAATATCAATTTCGCCCAGCAACACAGGTAGCTTTTTTACCTGATCAATCTCTAATCCGATTTTTCCGAGATCTGTGCTCTGAGTGTTTCTACTTTTATCTGCCTGAATTTCTACTGTTGCAACTTCCACCGTTTTTGGCGACAGAAGCAGATCGAATTTTTTGTTTTCAGTTAATGAAACTTTCATTGTTTTTGTTTCATAGCCAATCAATGAAATTTCGATCGTGTATTCTCCTTCCGGTAAGGTCAAGGAATAGAATCCATACACATTGGTAGCTGTGCCTTTTGCCAATTCTTTCGCTGATATAAGCGCACCGATCAAAAATTCGCCTGTTGTGGAATCTGCTACTTCGCCACTGATCGTGAATTTTTTTTCTTTTTCAGTGGGAGAAATTTGAGAGTACAAACTACCTACTGATATATCAGATAAAAGAATGAACAGTAACAAAATTCTTGCTTGCATTTCAAATTTCAGAAGTGTGCAAAAGTATGGTTGTAAGCATTTCGAATTGGCATCGGTCATTCATCCTGAAATTCTGAAGAGGTAGTAATGAAGCGGATTTTGGATTTTGACTTCGATCAATATTTTTATGTAGTGATTCAGATTGTTGAGAAAAACTGTGAAATCTCTGATCGAACTGCCGAAGAATCTAATCCTAAAATTACTTTCGCGGCCACCATTTTCCATGAGCATCAATAAATTGATTTTTATCTGTGTGACGATTCTTCTGTTCGTCAAGCCTGATATTTCAATTGCTCAGTACAACACAAAAAATCTGGAAGCTACGCGTATTGAGAAGGCTCCAGTCATTGATGGTGAGCTGGATGAACTTTTCTGGAAGGACGTCAAACCGGCAGAGGATTTCATCATGAACAAACCTGCACCCGGTCTGCCACTAAGGCAAAAAACGGAAGTGAAATTTGTCTATGACCATGAGGCAATGTATATGGCATTCATTTGTTATGACACCGCACCCGATAGCATTCTTTCCCAACTTTCCGGTCGTGATGTAAGTGGGAATTCTGATTATTGTGGCGTCACTTTTAGCTGTTACCGCGACGGAATCAATGGTGTCACTTTTAATGTGACTCCGAAAGGGGAGCAATACGATGCACGTATCGACGCCATCAGTGAAGATGTTACGTGGAATGCGGTCTGGTACTGTAAAACAAAAATTTCTGAGATCGGATGGATTGCGGAGTTTAAAATTCCATTCGCGGCTATTCGTTTTCCACAAACTCCCGATCAGGTCTGGAATATTAATTTTGTGAGGGAAGTAAGAAGATGTCGCCAACACGCTTTTTGGAATGGCGTAAATCCTTTGGTACCCGGCTTTCTGACGCAAATGGGAACACTCACCGGCATTAGTAATATTCAGCCTCCGCGTCGAATTTTTTTCTATCCATACACTTCCTCTTATTACAACACTTCTGAGAATAAACAAGGCAAAGTCATCGGAGGGTTTAGCTACAATTTTGGCCTCGACACCAAGATCGGATTGTCGGATGCATTCACTCTGGACGCTACCATTGTCCCTGATTTCGGTCAAACACTCAGTGATCAACAGATCTTAAATCTTTCAGCCTTCGAGGTGCAATTCACTGAAAACAGGCAGTTCTTTATTGAGGGAACCGAACTTTTTTCCAAAGGTGGTATATTCTACTCCCGACGCATAGGTTTCGACAGACCTTTCAGATTTAATGATGCAAGTGAAAAAAGAGACATCCATGAAGTACTTGTTGAAAATCCCAATAGCGATCAGGTACTGAATGCCATCAAAATTTCCGGCAGGGATAAAAACAAACTTGGAATCGGTTTTTTTAATTCTGTCACAGCGCCCTCTTCAGCAACTGTTCGTGATACGATCACCGGTGAAACACGAAACATCAGCACATCTTCTCTAACCAATTACAACGTTTTTGTGCTCGATCAAATTTTACCCAACAATTCTTACTTCTCATTGATTAATACAAGTGTGTTGCGCGGCGGTGGTGATTATGATGTGAATGTTGTTGGTACTGATTTCGAATTGCGAAACAAGGGTAAAAGCTATAGCATTGCAGGTAGTGGAGCATTGAATACCAAATACGGTCCTGAATTCGCCGGAGTAGATGCGACAAATGACAACGGATTTAGAGAGTCCGTAACCGCCGCAAAAATCAACGGTAAGTGGCGATACAAAATCGGACAATACATAAAATCAGACACCTACGATCCAAATGATCTTGGGTTTCTCCAGGCCAATAACGAAATTGCCTATTGGACTTCCGGATCTTATTCCATTTTCCAACCCTTTGGCCGTTTCAATAATTTCAATTCAAACTTGATCATTAACTACTACGAACTTTATAAACCCAACAATTTCACGCAATTTCAAGTGCACGCGGATGGTGCGATCACTACGAGAAAATTTCATAGTTGGGGTTATGATTTCACTACAGCGCCAGTTCGAGGGTATGACTATTTCGAACCAAGGGTTTGGGGTCGGTTTTTCCGCACATACACTTATGCCAGACTTGGTTTCTGGTTTAGCAGTGACTATCGGAAAAAAGTGGCCCTGGATGTCTCTGTATATTATGCGGCATACGAAAATCCCGGTCGCTATCAATTCAACTGGAGAGTTGCGCCACGTTTTCGCCTGAGTGATCATCTCTTTATTACCCATGTGTATAGTTATCAAAGCCACATCAACGACATTGGTTTTGCATACAATTTCGAAGATGATGATCGTCAGATGCCATTGTTTGCTGATCGCAACGTGATCTCTCATACCAATGTTCTCAATATTAAATATGCATTCAATCCCATTATGACCATCAATGCTCGGTTTCGGCACTATTGGGGTTACACAGATTTTCGTCAATTCAAAAGCTTGATGCCAGATGGCTATCTGGTCGATTCGGAAAATACTTCGGCCAACCAAAGTTTCAATTCATTCACCATCGATCTGGTTTATAGCTGGATTTTCAAACCAGGTAGCGAGTTGCGGTTTGTCTGGAAAAATGCCATCAATCAATTTGCGAGCGAAATTCCTACCAGTCTCTCTCGTGACATGAATTATACACTGAGCCAGCCTCAGGACAATAGTTATAGCATAAAACTGATCTATTTTCTGGACTATCATTCTTTGACAGATAAGTTGAGAAGTGAGAAGTGAGAGGCGAGATGTGAGAGCAGATCTGCACTTCTCACTTCTCACTTCTCACTTCTCGCCTCTCGTTTTCGCCTTTTTTTCTACTATTTGATCAAAGTCATGCAACCAAAATTCTTAAATTTGAGTTTTTACCTATGTGATGGAAGAAATCAGGGAAATCATTGACGGCTGTATCCGGGGCGAGAAGCGCTCACAGGACAGATTGTACAAGAAATTTTCCTCCCTTTTGTTCGGAATATGCCTCCGGTATACCAAGAACAGAATGGAAGCTCAGGATGTGTTGCAGGAAGTGTTTGTGAAGATTTACAACAACATTCAAACCTACCACAACGACGGCAGTTTTGAAGGTTGGCTCAGAAGAATCGCAGTAAATACTTCCATTACCAACTACCGAAAAAACCTGAAGCACGCATACCAGGAAGACGTAGACGACTTGGTGAGAATGAAGGACGAACCGATGATGGTGGAGGATTTAGAATTTACGGCGGAAGAAATGATGACGTGCATTCAAAACCTGCCGACCGGATATAAAACAGTGTTTAACCTCTATGTGATAGAAGGTTTTATGCACAAAGAAATTGGAGACATGCTTGGAATTGATGTGAATACTTCAAAATCACAGCTTTCGAGAGCCAAAACATACTTACAACGAGAATTAGCAGCAATCAGTAAAATCAAAATGCCAGCAAGATGAGTGACGAAAGAATTTTTACACAGGTGAAGGCTTCCCTTTACAACTTCTCTCCGGAAGTTCCGGAGGCAGCCTACAAGGGAATGCGCAGAAAACTCTGGATGAGCAATTTCACCCGCCTCAGCGCAACGCGCTTTAATATGTGGTATCTGTTGTTGGCACTCGCCGGCGGCACCGCTGTTTTTGCATACAACTTTAATGAATCGGCTTCGGCTGAATCACCACGGATGAATGAAAATCCGACCTTTATCGCTGTTCCTGCAACGATTAATGAGATCGCATCGGAAAATGCCGGATCCACTTCTTGCTCTACAGCAACAACTTCAGCGTGTTGTTCTTCGGCGAAGGCAGGTCCTTCTGCAACTTCATGCTCAAATCATCATGAATCTGCCGACAATTCTATTTCTGCTCAGGCAACTGATCGCGTCAAAGAGGAAGCAATTGTTTCAACCCCAGTTTTGATCGCAGAAGAAGATCAAGTAATAGAAGCTTCAAATGAAGGTGTTATGCCAGAAGTAGAAGTGGTAAATCCCACAATTCAGCAGAGAAAAGGTAAAAGCTGGCCGGTTTATGTTCCAAAGGACAGGGAGCCAAAAAAAGATTAATGACTCATCAAACGATACACACTAAGTAATTTAGCCGGGCATCAAATCCCCGAAAAAATTGAACTCAGGTGTGAAACCAAAAAAGAAAAGCAACGCTGTTATGACAGTGTTGCTTTTTCTTTTTGCTTTTAACTCTGCTTCTGCATTCTGGCCACCGGCCGATACCATCATCATCGATGGCGAAACAATTTACATTGAAAAAAAATATTTCGAAGTGGACATGGATTCGCTCGAAGAGGCAGGACAAGATGATGTCAAAAAACAAACCCTGCCGATCCATTTTTTCTCCGTCGCATTGCATGCTGGCGGCAATCTTACTGCAGGTACTTTCGGAACATCTGTTTCTGCCTACCAACCCCTCAATAATTTTGTCAATGACAAGCGATCCTGGAAAACCAATGGCACCGCTGCAATTGATTTTGGCGCTAAGTTTTGGAGATTTCCAGCCATGAATGGAATGGTGGATCTTTCCATCCATTCCGGCGTCGGTTTAAATCAATTAAAAATTCAAAATAATAGTTTTGATACGGATTCTCTCATCCGAGACAGTATCATTGAACTGCGCTTTTCAGATGGCGAATTATTACTCGAATATTTAACGCTTTTTGATGGTCAAGGAGCAGAACTGGATGTCGCAAACATTCCGATCAATCGGGATGATGTCATCCGTTATACTACCATTGATCTTCCTCTAAAACTTCATGTGGATTGGACACCGGCAAAATCACCCTGGAGCTTGAATATAGAAGCGGGTGTGATAAAAAGATTTATTCTATCCGATTCAGGGAAAAATTACGATAGCTTTTTAGTCAATTCATCTGGACAAGTCGTGATATCCAAAGCCGATGAGTTCAAACCAATGAATCTCTTAAGACCGATGTTTGGTTTTGGCGCAGAAAGAAAATTGGAGAAGGGATCAGAAAGTAAATCCTCATATTTTAGTTTAGGATTGCAGATCAGCGCTGTTATTCCGCCTACAGCATTGAACAGTAGCTCTCTGTTTTATGTTGATGTGAAGTCTTTTTCTGCGACCTTTTTCCTCCGGTTTAATTTATGAGTTTGAAAAGTTCTAACTTTCGCATACAACCTTTTTGAATCGGGTGTTGTCTTTTCAATTGAGAAGGTGTTTTTTGGAAGTACTTTCCTTTTTATACCCTATCTTGGCCATTCGAAAAACTTACCATGCTTCTTAGGATTGTTTCCATTGTGTTTTGTCTGACTGTTGCTGATCTTTCAGCGCAGATTGTCAATGGTGGCTTCGAACTCAACACAGCAATACCAACAACGTTGGGTCAGTGGCAAGTGGTTCAGGGCTGGAACAACAGCGGAAGTCTTACTTCTACTCCGGATTATTTTCACATCAACGGTAGTATTGCTACGAATTTACCCGAAACTCCCATGGCGGTGGTCAATCCATTTCAGGGAAGCGCAATCATGGGAATTATGGCCTGTGGCAGACCCAGTACAAATTTCCGCGAATATCTAGGAACTCAGTTTAACGCTCCTCTTCAGGTCGGAAAGCAGTACCTCGTTTGTTTTAAAGTTACTACCGGGGTTAAAACTTCTGTTTCACTCTCAGGTTTAGGTGTGGATAAAATGGGCATTCATTTTTCTGTGGGTCCTGTTGTGCAAACCGGTCAATCTCCGATTATGGCA
>JANOVT010000201.1:0-22151 GCA_031417525.1 Flavobacteriales bacterium
GGAATCATTTTCGAAAAGAGCTGCTCTTTTTTTAAGTGAAAGGTCATCGTCTTCGCGCGTTACGATTGCGCGCAGACGAAGTTGTTGTCCTTTGCCCGCCTGCTTTACCAGTTCACGTGCCGCAAGACGACCGATACGTCCGAAACCAAATAAAACGACATCACGTGGTTCGATATCAGCGCCTTCTTCTTTCATGAAGTTGCGCAGTTTTTCTTGTAAAAATTCTGTCTGAGATTTATAGTGATCGCGCTCACTGAGCCATTCGCTGGCCAGTTTACCGATGTCAATTTTTGCCGGAGCGAGTTCCATTTCGATCAATCCGCGTGCTAAATCCGCTGTGTCGAAAATGCTGATGGCTTTTCCTACCACCTCTGCCGCATACTTGTGCAGACGCATGATTTCTGTTGCGCTGATGTCCACCATGTGGTTGCGAAACAGCACCAATTCGATGCTTTTGTCAAAAAGCAATTTGCCGATACTGCTGATGAGGTCAATAGCGGCTTTCTCTTGATTCACATACACCTTCAGTTCATTGCTGTAAGTGTCAGAAGCCAGAACAGTTTGAGACATGTTTTGAATGATTTATGAGTTAATAATGAATGCGTTAAGCCTTTTGGAGACATTGTCCGAAAGGCGGCGCGAATGTACGTCAGCAGTGAGGATTTTGTGAATCTGGAGAGGTCATTTTTGTGAGAAAAAAGCAGTAACTATGGTGTAGAAGGCAGTAAGCAGTAAGCAGTAGGCAGTAGGCAGTCGGTGGTGACATGGATCCGCGCAGACTGCATACTGCCTACTGCCTACTGCCTACTGCTTACTGTTTGCTGCTACTAATATTTCTCTGTCAAAAACTTTTAGGCTTACCTGCTTTCGATGAACCGCGATTCCTGTTATGTTTGCATCCACAATTATCACAACAGGATATGTCACATTCACACGAAGATCACGGTCACGGCCACCAGGAAGCTGAACAAAATGAAATCGCAGGACCGGTTCTGTTTGCGCTTGTTTGCGTAACATTAGCGATTATTGTTATTTATTTCTTAGCTAAGTAATTTGGATCAACGATGATATTCAGCTGCCGTAGGGCGGCTTTTTTTATCAGGTAATGAGTCCAATGAGAATAAAAATTAGGAATAATCCGGACAATACCAAACCAATAACAGCAGCAGTTCTTCCACTTGGTTTTTTACTTTTTTTGGTTGTTTTAAATGTAACAATAGCAAGTATGAATCCGAATAATGCGAGGAATAGAGCCAGCCATGCGAGGGCACTAGCAGTTACAATTTCGCCACCACCCAAGGCGATTCCAACAGCCACAAAGGCGATAATCCAAGCAAGAAGGCCACATACTGCACTAAGTCGTCCAAATATTTTTCCTTTTTTGGATTTTTTTTTGGTCGCAAGAGATTGAGCCAGTTTTTTTTCTGTAATCCGTTTTACACCTTGTTGAATTCGCGGAGAATTTTTAATTTTCTGGATGATAGGAATTGATTCTTCCTGAGATGCGGAGATATCTTCTTGAATCAAAGAATCAGTTTGGATTTCTTCTGTTGAAGTTGTAGCAACACTTTCTTCAAGAATTGTTTTTTCTACTTTGATTATTACTGGATCTGAATCCTCTTTTGCATTTTGTTCCGCTAGTTTCGGAGCATCTTTAATTCGATTTTTTTCGTGGTGAATTTTTTCAATATGATACCCTGATGTATAATGTCGTTTTTCAATTGTGCATGATTGTAAATAAATCAGACAAACGGTTAAAAGACAAAAGGCTAGTGATCTCATAAAAAAAATTTAGAGGGCGAATGTATTGAACATACACCTTTAAAAAGGGATATATGCGAAATAGTGACTTAGACCCCGCATTCTTGGAGAAAATTCGCTGAATAGTTTAGGTCGCTTTCCTATTCTGCGAATGAGTTTTTTAAGACAATGGAACAAAAATCATTTTCCAAATGGCCAAGAAATGCAACGCGACGGGCATCATAATTTCACCCAATTATCCTAGCGGAGATGTGAGGACGTCGCCTGAGAACTTACGGATGAAGCAGAAGATTTATGAAAGTGGAAATCTGCTTGAGAAAAGCCTGTGATCAAGTCATCTTGATTGGACCCAGATTATGCTGTAGAGATTCTATTCCGACGTAAAACCACAGCAAAATCAAGCGTTCCCAATGAGGGGCGAGTCCTCGCTTTTTCTTGTCGAAATAAGAGTAACTATTCCCTTCTAAATAGATATTGTGGGAACACTTGATTTTATTGTGCTTTTACAACTCATAACAAACTCTATTGAACAAACTGGGTAGAAGGCTAAAAGTACTATTTTCAAGCATCTCCCTTTCCTCTTTTCGTCAAAAAAAAACCTCCCTGCGATAAAATCACAAGGAGGTTTTAAAAATTTCAACCAGAATATTATCTGTTCAGGATTACCTGATGAACTTCAGTAGATCCGTCGTTCGTCACTCTCATCTGGTAAACACCTTCGCTCAAGTCATTCAAGTCGATCACATAGTTTGAAACCGCTGCATTCTTAGACTCAGAAAGTACAGTTCTTCCAGCCAGGTCAAAAACCTGAACCTGAATTGGTCCTGAACTTAACCCCGCAATATTCAAAATTCCATTGGTCGGATTCGGATACACAGACATTCTGGATGTTTCAGATTCATCAACACCGATTGTGATGCCGCAAGAACCCTGCAATGGATCGCTCACCATGTATTCTGTCATTCCATATTGGGCCGACTGAACCGACATCACTACGTCTGTTCCGCAAGGGAAAGGACCGGCGAAGTACTGACCATTCTCATCAATCATAATCATCTCCGAATTGTAGTCGCTGCTCAAAAGGTATGGAGCACCATTACCTAAATCCACAACTTCCATTCTGACATAAAACACTTCCTCTTCTTCGTTGGTGTCCACGTTCATATTCATCATGGGAGATTCCGGATTGTAAAAACAGCTTCCGTCATCGAACCATGCAAGAGGATTGTAGTTAAGCGCCTCAGGGTCGAAGCATCCACCACAATAGTAATTACATGATCCATCATCGCACGTTGCATCCGGATTGTAATTGCAAGAGTTTTCATTTGTGCAGCCCGCAACGTCACCATTCACACTCACAGATGCGAAGGAATAGTATTGGCTATTTGTAAGGCCATAGAAAATCACTTCACCATCCTGATTGTAAATGGTATATTCTACAGGCTGAGCGCCATAAGAATAAACGCTGATATTGAAACAAGAAGATCCGCAGCAGAAACCATTTTGGAGAGGATAATTTCCTCCACCGTATACCGAGTAGTCACCATTCATAACATACCAATAAGCATCGCCGCTCATCTCAATGGTGAACCATGAGGAAGTGCAGCAAGATCCATTGTCAATCGTTGCAGTTGGATCATAGTTACCGGCTTCAGGATTTGTACAACCATAACAATCATAATTACAAGAGTACCAATCGGCGCATGTTGCCGCAGGATCATAGTTACAAGCATAAGTATCCATGCAACCGATGACGTCCGCCTGGCTAAAGATGACAAAACCATATCCGCCTTCGTCCGTAGTGCCCGTATAGAAGACACTTCCATCAGCTTCAAAAATGGTGTAGGAAATAGGATTTCCCAACCATGAATTGACATTGAAAGAGAAGCAGTTTTCCGACATGCAGAAGCCAGATGTCTCAGGGTAATAACCGCCACCGTATCCTCCAAGACCATTCATGGAGTATGCAGACCAATATGCAGGTTCAGAAAGTGATACGGTAAACCAGCTATCGTAACAGCATTGTCCGTTATCGATTGTAGCATCCGCATTATAATTCGGAGCAGAAGGGTCCGTGCATCCATAGCAACCGTAATTGCAACTGCCATCGTCACAATTCGCGCCGGCTGTATAATTACAAGCATTGGAATCTGTGCAACCACCGAGTGCATTGATATCAAATGAACCGTAAGCATAACCGGAAGGGTCCGTTTCTGATACCAAGATGGCATTACCTTCTTCATCATACAACGTGAATGACAAAGTTTCAAAGTTGTAGCTTCCAACATAGAAAGTGTAGCATCCATTGTCAAGACAGACTGAATTCACATCCGGATAAGGTCCGCCAAAGAAGTTATACCCTTGTGTCGGATAAACGTACCAATAACCAGTACCACTCATTTCAATCGTGAATTGATTGTAGCAGCATGATCCGTTGTCAATCGTCGATTCAGGATTGTAGTTGTCAGCGGTTGGGTCAGTGCATCCATAACATCCGTAATCGCAGCTCTCATTGTCAGCGCATGTTGCGTTTGGATTGTAGTTACAAGCTGTTGCATCCAGACAACCGGCCAATCCATTCTTGGTAAAAGGAGTATTACTGTAGTTGCCGAGGGTAGTGCTTTGCATAAGCAATGTTCCGTCGATATCGTAGATCTGAACATCACACTCCTCTTCAAAACCACCGCCATAAACAATTGCATTATAGCAACCATCCGGCAAACAAATATTTTGTGTGCCGTCAACCAAATTATACGAAGAGTAGTAATAATTACCTACGTAAGTTGAAGATACATATAAATTTCCGGTCGTTGAAGAGACAACCGTTATCCAGTTATCATCTGTGCAGCAAGTGCCATTGTCCAACGTTGCTTCTGGATTGTAATTTGGTGCGTTTGGATCGGTGCACCCAATGCATGAATAGTCACAGCTGTAGTAATCACTGCAAGTAACCAATGGGTCATAATTACATGCATTGAGATCTGTGCATCCCGCAACGGCGCCATTCACGGCGAAAGTCGCATTGTATCCTAAATCTGCACTTACCGTTTCAGAAGCTAAAATGACACCTGAAGGAGATGTAAACGTGAATGTCAACGGTGTTGCAACTCCAATGCTTTGTAAGTGCATTTCAATGCATGACGATGGCAAACAAACTCCGGTTTCTGAGGGATAATAAATTTGACCTATAAATCCAAAATTACTGTTATAGAAACTTACATAACATTCTCCATCAGCTGAAAACGCAAACCAATTCTCATTCGAACAACAAGTTCCATCATCGACAGTTGCATTCGGATCAAAATTCGGTGCATTGCTATCTGTGCATCCTAAGCAGCTATAATCACAAGAAAGATCAGGACAAGTTGCCAACGGATTAAAATTACATGCTCCAGGATCGGCGCATCCAACAAGAGCGCCATCGAGTGAGAAGAAAACGCTGTATCCTGCGTCAGGAATTGCAGTATCAGAGACTATGACAGCTCCCGAAGAAGATGTCAGGGAAAACGTTATTGGAAGACCAACTCCAAAACCTGTAAGGTATAAATCAACACAAGTAGAAGGTAAACAAATACCTGTTTCACTTGGATAAGATATTTGACCCAGAAAACCTAAGATGCTTGAACTGAAGCTCACATAGCATTCGCCATTTGCAGAAAAGGTGTACCAATTTTCATCTGTGCAGCACGATCCGTCATCCATCGTAGCGTTCGGATCATAATTGGGAGCACTAGCGTCAGTGCAACCAAAACAGTCATAAGAACAAGTACCATTATCATATGATGCCAGTGGATCAAAATTGCAAGCCAAAGCACTTGTGCATCCAAACACTGTATTCTCATCCAATGATATGGTATAGGCCAGGCCACCCAAACTGTTTGCGCTCACACTCACAGACTCTCCGCCATCAATACTGACAAAACATATAAGATCTTCCGCAGCATTACTGGTCAGGAAAAGTAAAAAACAACAATTGGAAGAACAGATATGATTTACGCCCGGAAAAGTCAAATATTCAGGTTGGGATGTATTTGCGATATCATAGAAAGTTCCGTCACCAAATCCTTCAGAAGAGATTGTGATGTAGTGTTCCAAATAGCAGCAAGTTCCGTCATCATAACTCGCCGCCTGATCATAGTTTGTTGCCAAAGGATCCAGACATCCGGGAATCTGTTCTTGCCCGAAGAACTGAACGGAGATTAAACAAAAAATGAGTGCGGTGAAGATTTGATGTAATTTCATAGATTGAATTTTATGCTTTCTGTTTAACAGAGTCCAAGGTGCCGTTAAACGTTGCTTCGGAAATTTGTTAATATGAAACTTTTTTTTTTACCAATCGAAAGGTCAATCAAGCATAACAAAGACGGGACATAAAAGTTCAATCTGACAAAGAAAAAAGATACTATTTCGCTATTTCTACTTCACTAAACTCATCTCTGACAGCAAATAATCAGCACCTGCGTAGACATCTATTACCCAAAGCACATAGCGAATATCCACCATGATATTCCGGCAGATATCCGGATTGTACATGATATCACTCATAGTGCTTTCCCATGAACGATCGAAGTTGATTCCGGCCAGTTCGCCTTTGGCATTTAAAGCTGGTGAACCGCTGTTGCCGCCAGTTGTGTGATTACTTCCTGTATAGCAAATGTGTAGCTCCCCATTCTCCGCATAGTTTCCATATTCTCGTTTGGAAAAAAGCGATTTGAGTTTGTCATTCAATTCAAAGTCCGGATTGCGCGTGGCGTTTTTCTCCAGAATACCATCGGCCGTGGTGAAATACTTGTATTCTTCACCATCGCGTGGTTCACTGCCATCTACTTTTCCAAATGAAATACGCAAAGTAGAATTGGCATCCGACCAATAATCGGCAGGAAACATTTTCATCATCGCTTCAGTGTATTGCTGCATGTAATAGTCCACTTGTTTTTGATATTCAGCAAGCTTTGGACGAACATTTTTATTGTAGTCGTCCATCATTGAAACTGCGTTTTTGTAGAAATAATCTGACTTCAATTTTTTGATCGAGCCCTTCCCTATTTTATCCAGTAATTTGAATAAGCTCGTTGAATCACGAAAGACTGATTTGTCATAAACCACAGGACTAACAATTCCCGATTTGCCATGCAATTCACGATTCATATTCTGACTACTGTACTTTTCTGAATACAAAGGATACAATTTCGAATAGATTGCTTTTTCAGTCTCCAGATCAAAATTTTTGTAGAACAATCGTGCACCCTTTTTCAAATCATCAATAGTTGATTTCAATTTTCCATTTGTTTTCAAAGTATCATAATTGGCAATCAGGTCGTTGAACCGATAAGAGAAATTGTACATCTCAGGGCCGTAATAAAAATATTCAACGAACTTCGCCGAGTTCAAGCTATATGGGTTAAGAAGCTCAATATTGGTTTTCAGTTTTGGAAGGATATCCGCGTATTGAGTGAATTCATTTTGTTTTGTTTTTTCGGTAAAATCCGCTTCGAATTTTCTTTTCTGATCAATGGCGTTGAAGTTGGTCAATCCGATTTGTTGACCTTGCCATTTTTTCCAGGCATTGGCTACATCACTTTGTTTCGCCGCGTATTTAATCCGGATTTCATCGCTGCTTCTCATTCTTCCTTCCAACACCGCAATGGTCTGATCGCGGAAATCTATTCGCATGGGATTACTTTGATTCATGACAAAATCCACAGCATAACTGGTCAATAAATGATCAGTACGTCCCGGATATCCGTAGACCATGCTGAAGTCACCTTCATGCACACCGCCAAGATTAATCGGTAAGAAGTGAGCTGGCTTGAAAGGCACATTGTCTTTACTGTAACCCGCAGGTTCGTTGTTTTGATCTGCATAAATGCGGAACATGGAAAAGTCACCGGTGTGACGCGGCCAAACCCAATTGTCAGTATCACCCCCGAATTTGCCTATTGAACTTGGCGGCGCACCTACAAATCGAACATCATTATATGTTTTGGTTACAATGGCAAAATATTGATTGCCATAATTGAAAGCTTTGATCTGTATGCCCAGTTTAGGATTTTCCTTTTTGTATTCCTCTTCGAGTGTTTTCCTGTTTTTCAAGAGGATCGCATCTACTTCAATCATCGACATTCCTTCTTTGATGCCGTTTCGCATTCTGCCTGTGACATCATCCATCCGCACTACAAAAGCAACAGATAATCCTTCGCAAATCAACTCTTCATTGCGATTCATCGCCCAAAATCCGTCCTTGAGATAATCGTGTTGTAGAGACGAATGAAATTGGATGTAGTCAAATCCGCAATGATGATTCGTCAATAACAATCCTTCATTGCTTACGATTTCACCTGTGCATCCCCCATCAAATAAGATAATCGCATCTTTGAGACTCGAGTGATTGACAGAGTATAAGTCTTCTTCCGAAAGCTGAATACCCGCAGCTTGCATATCGTCGTACACGGCAGATAACACCGATGGAATCCACATGCCTTCTTTAGCAGAGACAATAACGGAGGCGAAAGTAAAAAGTGCGAATAGTAGTTTTTTCATAATATCCTTGCGATGAAATTTGGGCCCGAAAAGTACGACGGCCTCCACATTGAGCATTGAATCTGTGATGAATGGACGGATAATATCGAGCAGTATTTAGTTCGTGTACAAATGACACTTAGATTTGCCTATCTGATATTTACAAGAATGAAAACAATTTTTACTACCTGCCTGGTTGCAGCCATCTTATTCTCATGTGGTGAAGGTCGACACGACCACACTGCGAATGCTGAAATAAAAGGACACTCAGATACGCGCGTGCTTCAACACCCGGAATGGTCGAAGAATGCAACTATTTATGAAGTGAATATCCGCCAGCACACTCCGGAAGGAACGTTTGCTGCCTTCGAACAAGATATTCCACGATTAAAGTCCATGGGTGTTGATATTCTCTGGCTCATGCCGATACATCCAATTGGAATCGTCAATCGCAAAGGCGGATTGGGAAGTCATTACAGTGTATTGGATTACACTGCCGTGAATCCTCAATACGGAAATCTCGATGATTTTAAACGACTTGTAAAAACGGCGCACGACAATGGTATGCACGTTATCATTGATTGGGTAGCCAATCACAGTGCATTTGATAACCACTGGACAAAAGATCATACAGATTACTATTTGTTGGATACAGCAGGTAAAATTCAGCCACCACTTGGAACCGATTGGACTGACGTTGCACAATTGAATTATGAAAACAAAGCTCTTTGGACCGGGATGATCGATGCATTGAAATATTGGGTGAAAGACTGCGACATCGACGGTTATCGTTGTGATGTTGCTGAAAAAGTTCCGACTGAATTCTGGAATGCTGCGCGCAGTTCACTGGATAGTTTGAAGCCTGTATTTATGCTCGCTGAGGCAGAACGAAAAGAGCATCATCTCAAAGCCTTTGACATGAGTTATGCCTGGGAATTCATGCACATCTCCAATGAAATTGCCAAAGGGAAAAAGAAACTTTCTGACCTTGATAATTATGTAGCGAAGCAGGATACTGCCTTTCCGCGCAGCGCTTATCGCATGTACTTCACTACCAACCACGACGAAAATTCATGGAACGGCACCGGCGCAGAGCGACTTGGTAATGCCCGACAAGTTATGGACGTGCTGGCCTTCACCATCGCCGGCATGCCACTACTCTATTCCGGACAGGAAGGTGGCGAGCAATATCCGGATGGTAAAGTGCATCGATTGAGTTTCTTTGAAAAAGACACTGTCAATTGGAACAACTACAAATACCAGGATTTTTATAGCAAACTATTGCACCTGCACCAGAACAATCAGGCCATGTGGAATGGAGAGTTTGGTGGTGAATTCAAAAAAATCAAAACAAGCAGTGATGATGTCCTCTACTGTTTTTCCAGAATTAAAGACAACAATCACGTTGTCGTGTTATTGAATTTTTCGGATAAACCGCAAAGTGTCGATTTTCTGGGTGATATGCCCGAAGGTGAATACATGAGTATTTTTAATACACAGTCTTTGACACTTTACACCAAAGGCAATCAAGAGCTTGGTGCTTATGGCTATCAGGTTTTTGTAAAACAATAGTCGCTATTTGTTCTTATCAGTATTCTTATGAATAACATCATCACAGACAATACTGCGGGTGCACTGAGGCAATATCTCAGTGAAGGACTTGCAGCGATCTATGATGAACGTGAGGCATCGAATATTATATCTGAACTATTTCAACATTTTCTTTCCTGGAGTCGATCAGATCTTGCGTTAAATCAAGACCAGAAAGTTTCTGAATCCGAGTTACTGAAATTTCATTTTGCATTAAAAAAGCTGCATTCTGGAGAGCCATTGCAATACGTCCTCGGCAAGTGTTTTTTTTATGGTCATCAATTCAATGTCAATCCTTCCGTTTTAATTCCACGTCCCGAAACGGAAGAACTTGTTGACTCTATTCTGAAAACGGAGAAAAGAACAGCTCCTGCTATTCTCGATATCGGCACAGGCAGCGGGTGCATTGCCATTTCATTAAAACTTGCAAAACCAATTGCGCGTGTTACTGGGATCGACATTTCTGAAGAGGCCTTAAAGACAGCAGCTGAAAATGCCGCTATGCTGGATGCGAATGTTGATTTCAGAAATTTAAATATTCTGAATGAAATACCAGAAGGCAAATTCGATATCATCGTTTCGAATCCACCCTATATTCCACACTCTGATAAAGTTGAAATGCGCTCACAGGTTTTGAAACACGAACCCTGGGTTGCCCTTTTTGTGGAAGACGATGATGCACTACTTTTCTATCGTCGCATCCTTCAGTTGAGTAAAGTTTTACTCAATCCCGGAGGCAGTTTGTGGTTTGAAATTCATGAGGATAAAAAGGAGGAGTTAGAACACCTTATGATGGCGGAGCATATCAATAAAGCTACATTCATAAAAGATATGCAAGGCAAAGAAAGAATGCTGCACATTCGATTTGAATAAAAAAAGTCAACTTGAAAAAATTGTATTCAGTTAAAAGCACAACAAGTCAAAATATGAATAATTATAAAATGTTTGGGTGGATTCTTTTGTCTGCAATGATGGTTTATTCCTGCAGTGAAAAACCCACAGAACAAAAGACTGAAAAGCATGGTAGTTTCATTTCAGGTTTGGCTAGTCCAATCAATCTTAAATTCGATTCCACATTCGTCCAGCTCACTGACTATTTCCCCGATGCTAAAGGCATTGAACAAATTACATTTGAAAGTACAATTTTGCAGTCCGATACAACTACCGGCTTATTAGTTATCACTCAAAAACCCTCAACACCGGTTGCTAATCTCAATGTATTTTATAAAGGAGTATCACACGACATTCCGGTTTTTGCGTCGAACAAAGTCAAGTTTCATTTTACCTATAAACCATCGAAGAAAAATGTGAAATTGGTGGAAGTTTCCGGTAGTATGAATGGCTGGAACCGCAAAGCAACTCCACTGACTTCGGATGGAGAAAACTTCTCCACTGACCTCGTTTTGAATACCGGCCTCTATCAGTACCGTGTGTGGGAAGATGGCAAAGAAATGATGGACGCGAACAATCCCGAAAAAATAGACAACGGGATGGGAGCGTTCAATAACACATTTACGGCAGGATCTGTTATAGGCCAAACACCAAGGCTTCTTTCTGCAAGTGCCAAACCTGAATCCATTGACTTAACCGCGCTTGACCCACTCACTAATTACCGTATTTACTTTGAAAATACTGCTCTCGATTTCGTCAAAAACGATCAGTCCATTCATTTCCACATTCCGGAAGAAGCGAAGAAGATGGATCGTTCATACATCAGAGTCTTTGCAGATAACGGCACACAAAGATCCAATGACATTCTAATTCCGCTTGAAAAAGGAATAGTCGTGCAACAAGGAGCAAAACTCAATCGCAAAGACATTCAAGCTACGATTATGTATTTCGCTATGGTCGATCGTTTCGTAGATGGTGATTCAACAAATGATCGCCCGACTCCGGATCCTGAAATTATGCCGCAGGCCAATAATCTCGGTGGTGATCTTCAAGGTATCACCAAAAAAATCAAGGACGGCTATTTCAAAGATTTGGGCGTAAATACCATCTGGATTTCACCCATCACTACGAATGCAGAAGGTGCCTGGGGACTTTGGGACAAGGGTGCAAAGAGCAAATTTTCTGCGTATCATGGTTATTGGCCAACCTCACTTCGCACCATTGACAATCGATTGGGTAATGAAGCGGCTATGAAAGAACTCATCCGTGTTGCCCATGAGAATGACATGAATGTTATACTCGACTATGTCGCACATCACGTACATCAGGATCATCCTTTATACAAACAAAAGCCGGAATGGAGCACACCACTCTATTTGCCGGATGGTACCATGAACACAGAGAAGTGGGACGAATACCGACTCACCACGTGGTTCGATACATTCCTTCCAACCTGGAAATTCGAGAATCATGAAGTCGTCGATGCATTGACCGATACTGCTATGTATTGGGTAGAGAATTATGATCTCGATGGATTCCGGCACGATGCCACGAAACACATCAACGGGGATTTTTGGCGCACACTCACTTCGAAAGTCAAGAAATTTACTGCTGGTAACCCTGACAGAAAAATTTATCAAGTAGGTGAAACGTATGGCAATCCGGAACTAATATCTTCCTATATCAGCAGCGGACAACTTGATGCACAATTTGATTTTAATCTCTACGATGCTGAAGTTGATGCATTCGCAAAAGACAATACCGACTTTAAAAATCTCGAACGTGTGTTGAATGAAAGCATGAGTTATTATGGAAGTCATCACATGATGGGAAACATCACCGGAAATCAGGATCGCGCACGCTTTATTTCCTATGCGGATGGTTCCGTGCAGTTTTCAGAAGATGCAAAACTTGCAGGTTGGACAAGGAAAATTGAAAATAAAAATGAAACAGGGTTTCAAAAGTTAGCCATGATGAATGCCTTTTTGATGACCTCACCCGGAGTCCCTTGTGTTTATTACGGAGATGAAATCGGAATGCCGGGAGGCAATGATCCCGATAACCGTCGCATGATGCACTTCGGTGATTGGAATGCAGACCAGCAAAAATTGCACGACATCACGGCTTCGCTTATTAAGTTGAGAAGAGAAAATCTCGCATTGACATTTGGCGATCTATTCATTCTGAAAAACGATGAAGAAGCATTTGTGTATGTTCGATCATACTTCGGTCAAAATGTTTTGGTGGTGATGGATAAACATGTGAAAGAAAATGAAAACTGGAGGCTCACTATTCCGGATACATTCAAAGCCGTTGCTTATCGTTCGCTGCAAGGAAGTAATTATGAAATTGTGAATGGATCTTTGACAATGAAACAGCCGGCGAAGGCACCGGATTTTGTCTTCGAAGTGTTTTATTGAGGAAAGGGCCAAAGGGCCAAAGAGGATAAAAGGGGTTGACTGATTCTTACGTCTACTTTGTCGTTTTCACTTTCATCCAAAATGCAAAAAAGCCAAAGAGAATAAAGGGAAGGCTATTCCCTCTAATCCTCTTTGGCTCGTTGGCCCATTGGCTCTTACCCTATTCCCCTTCACCCAACGCCTCGATCTCTTTCAGCTCTTCGTCAATGATATCTTCGATCGCTTTACGCTCCGCTTCGTTCAGCTTGATATCCAGCTTTGCCTGGCGCTTCATGAATCGGTACATATCGCGTTTGTGAATTTCGTAGGCAATAAAAACAGTGTATTTGCCTTCGGCGGTGACATACTTCTCCTCGCCTATTTTTCGCAAGTCGCCAATTGTGGTGTTAGTGACTTCGCGTATTAACGTTTGAAATTTATCGTTGATTTCGCTGCCGCTGGCTGTCTCATTTTCATGAAGATATTGATCAGTCACTACCTTCATTCGTGTTTCAACTTGCTGTGCAAGTTCCTTCTTGGCATTCAGATCGGCTTTCTGTTTTGCGATATTCTCATCAGAACTATCTCCTTTTCCTTTTGCCCGAAAATACCTTCCGGTGCTTTCATATTTATTTCCCGAAAATGGTTCCTTTACTTTTTCACCCATTGGTGAAGTCTTTGAACAAGACATTAAAGAAACAACCACTGCGAACAGGAATAAAAAATAGAGTTTTGAGCGATTCATAAGTTTGACATTTTTATTTGGTGATGCAAACTTGGTAAAAACTATGCCAAGAAGTACGTTCTGTATTCAAATTATTGTTGATTGGTCAGTTTGATCTTTGATACGTCAAATCCCTTTTCTTTTACTCTGGAAATGATTTGCTGATAGGTGATTTCATTCATGGCTGGAGTTCTCGAAAGTATCCACAAATACTTTTTATTGGGATGACCAACAACAGCGTAGCTATAATCGTCAGCCAAATCAATGATCCAGTATTTGCCTCTGAATGGCCAAAAGAATTGCACCTTCAGTTTCGCATTGCCGCTGTTCGGAACAACAAATGCTTTGCCCTTGATGTAGGATTCTTTGCCGTTGATGCTATCTCTGTTGCATCTGTTTTCCACTGTTACAAAATCCTTGTCTGTCATGGTGTATTCTGCAGTCGTGCAGTTGCAACCTTTTTGAAACCGTTGTGGAAACGATGCAATCTCAAACCATTTGCCTGCATATTTTTTTAAATCCACATATGGCACAGTTTGAAGCGTTTGAGACACGGATGTGGCTGCAAGCATGGAGAAAATTAGGGTTAAAATGAAAGATGAATATTTCATCATGAAAAAAATCGTGTTGAAACGAAATTGTTGCAACGTTACAAAACTGAGCTCAGTCATTCCTTAAAGCTTTACACAAGATATTTTTTCCTTACATGATTTCGTACAAGTGTTAGCAGCATGATTATGGGTATTTCCTTTATAGCTCATTGATGTCAAAATGAAATGCACCCGACATTAATATTCAAGTGAACTTCTTAAATCAATATGAAAAGCTTGTGTGACATAAAAGCAATTTGAATTCTTTAAAATCAGGAGGTCAAATTTCGGATCACTCGAAAAAGGAAGTGAAGTAAATTGGCGGCTCATAAAATTATGAACTGGCTCGACAAAACCTGGAACTTTGAGCGAAGTGTTGCTCAATACAAAGAGAATCTCGATTTCCTTGGGAATTCTCCGGCATCCATACGTGCAATAATATCAGGTAAATCTGAAAATGAACTGACATCCAAACCGGATGGAAAATGGAGCATCAACGAACACATTGGACACTTATTGACGATGGAGTCGCTCTGGATTGCCAGACTCGACGATTTTGTATTGGGCAAATCGATCCTTCGTCCGTGGAATGGGACCAATTCCGACACCGATGCCGGAGAATTCAACAAACAACGCAGCGGAAAAATTCTAGAGGATTTTGAATCAATCAGGTTCGTTCATATCGGTGCACTCCAAAAACTGGAAAGCAAGTCGACCGAACTGAAATGCTTTCACGAGAGGCTTCAGCGAGACCTGAATCTGGCCGACCATGTTTTATTTATGAAGGAACATGATGAACACCACCTTCAAATCATTCGTAAAAAACTGTCGACCATATGAATATTCGTCCTGCCAAAACCGACGACCTTACCGATATTCTCAGCATGTACAATGATGCGATACTAAACACGACCGCGGTATATGAATATGAGCCATTTACGGAAACCTATATCAATCATTGGTTTAAAGAAAAAGAAGCGTCACATTTTCCGGTTTTAATAGCAGAAAACGAATCAGGAATTTTGGGTTTTGCCACGTATGGAACATTTCGACATCGGTCAGCCTACAGAACCACAGCGGAGCATTCGGTGTATGTAAAAAGTGAATTTCAAGGACAAGGTTTTGGTAAAATTTTGCTCGATGCTATCCTGGAAGAAGCTAAAAGGAACGGCATTCATGTTTTGGTAGGTGGTATCGATTCATCTAATCTGATTAGTATTCAGCTACACCAGAAATTCGGATTTGAAGAAGTGGCCAGAATGAAAGAGGTCGCATTCAAATTCGACAAATGGCTGGATCTCGTGTTGATGCAGAAGATTCTGTGAGCATTTTTTTTGCCATTTCAAAAATCACAGTTCAAACCGCTCCTTATTCATATTTTACTCACGCCAATTCCGACTCATTTTTTACACTTTGTTTACTGTGAATTTCCTGTTTATAAATTCGAAAAGCTGCTCGCCACAGGCAAGTCAGCAAAAAAACTTTCTTAGCAACCCAAGATTTTTGTTCGATTAGTTGTATGGTACAGCAGGGTGTATCTGCACCTGCATGTATATTTCGTCGTTTTTCAATCAAACCAATTTAAGGAACATTTCAAAACCAAATCAAACTCAACATGATGAGAAAAGTTTACCTGGCATTAATGACTGTTCTATTCGCCGGTGCGGTTAACGCACAGACGTTTACGAACAGTACAAACCTTCTGTCTTCGTCATACAATAGTGGCGGATGTACGGGTGTAATGGACATGAACAATGATGGACTGGATGACATCATTATTCTGGATCAGAGCACCGATCTGAAAATTGCATATCAAAACGCTAACGGTACCTTCACTGTGAGTTCATTTGGAACTGTCAGTGGTGATGCTCAATGGGGCATGTGTGTTGGTGACGTTGACAACGACGGCCATAAAGACGTGATGTGCGGTGGTTATTATGACAATGTTCACATCGTGAACATCAATGGCCCCGGTGATTATGAGCAAATTGAACATAGCTGGGCAAACGTATTTGCTCAAGCGATGAACTTTGCCGATATCAACGACGACGGTTGGCTCGATGGTTTTGTTTGTCATGATGACGGCCACAGTGCTATTCTTCAGAATGACGGAACTGGTTTGATGACTAACGGAACCGCTCTGATGGACCTGACATTCTATCCTGAAATCAATGGCAATGACAATTCTGGAAACTACGGAACAACCTGGTCGGACTTCGACCGTGATGGTGATATTGACTTGTTCATTGCAAAATGTCGTCAATTCATCAATGATCCTTATGATCCGCGCAGAACCAACATTCTCATGGTGAATGATGGCAACAACAATTACACGGAACAAGCTATGGAACGTGGATTGGTAAACCTACAACAGTCATGGACCAGCGATTTTGCTGATATGGACAACGACGGTGATTTTGATGTACTGCTAACAACTCATAGCAATACCATTGAACTTTACGAAAACGATGGTGCTGGTTACTTTACCAACGTCACCGCAGGTTCAGGTGTTGAATTCGCAGGATTCTATTTACAAGCTAAAATGGTCGACTTCGACAACGACGGATGGCAGGACATCGTTCATTCTGGTGGTAACGAAGGATTCTTCCACAACAATGGTGATTTCACATTTACAAAAGCAAACAACTTGCCTTTCGATAACAGCGATGTATTGCACAGTTTTGGAATTGGTGATTTGAACAACGACGGATGGCTCGACCTCTATGCCAGTTATGGCGATGGTTATGTTGATCCTGACAATGGCAACGATGACCAATTATTTTTGAATGATGGTGGAACAAATAATTATGTGGTGTTCGACCTGGAAGGTACTATCAGTAATAAAGACGCTTCAGGAGCATTGATTGAAATCCACGGTTCATGGGGTGTTCAGATCCGCGAAGTGCGCAATGGTGAAAGTTATGGCATTTCGAATACTACAAAATGTCACTTCGGTCTAGGTACTGCAACTTCAATTGACTACGCTATCATTTATTGGCCGGCCGGTGGTATTCAGGTTATTGAAAACCCTGCGATCAATACCTTCCATGAAGTGATCGAAGGTCCTTGCACACCTCCTACTGCCAGCATTCAGGCGAATGGCCCTACTGATATGTGTATCGGACAGGATGTAACACTTTCGATTGTAAATGCTGGAACAAACCATATCTGGTCTAATGGTCAGGAATCATCTAGTATCACGGTTTCAACACCTGGTATCTACAGTTTGATCGTTTGGGACGAAAGCGGTTGTGGTGCATTCTCGAATCAGATTCCTGTGAATATTGTAACGGATGAAGTACCGACGATTACTGTCAGTGGAGATCTTGAATTCTGCGCCGGAACAACAGTACAATTGATTGCCAGCAGCGGAACATCTTATTTGTGGAGCAATGGTGCAGAAACTCAAGCCATCTCAGTGGATGCAGCTGGGGATTATTCTGTACTTGTAACTGGTGTTTGCCAACAACTGAATTCTGCTCCTATCGCTGTTACAGTTTATACCACACCAGTGAATCCAACAACAGAAAACGTAAATATTTCATCCGGAAATACAGCGACATTCACAGTTACAAATGGCAATACAGTAAACTGGTACGATTCCGCAAACGGCATTACACCGATTTACACCGGCTCAAGCTTTACAACACCAGCACTTACACAAACAACTTCATATTGGGTGGAAGATGCTCTTACTTATGGCGGAGATCAAGGCGAAGGTGGTAAATTGACAAAGAGTGATGCGGGTGTTTATCAGCAAAGCACAAACTACTATTTGCTTTTTGATGCAGCTACTGATGTTTATCTGAATACAGTAAAAGTATTTGCTTCCGGTGAAGCAGATCGTAGCATTGAAGTCATTGACAGCAATGGCAATCAAGTTGCTTCAGGTGTCTTCACTATTCCTGATGGTGAATCTATTGTCACTTTAGATTTCTTCATTCCTGCGGGTACCGGATATGGAATTCGTGCAAACAGCAACAATCCACAGTTGTGGAGAGATAAAAACGTTGATGTTGATATGCCTTATGAATATCCATATGACATCAATGGTTTGGTGACAATCACTCAATCGAATGTTGCCGGTGATGACGCTGACAATTACTATTATTTCTTCTATGACTGGACTGTTTCAACTCCATCATGGGATTGTACAAGTGGTCGTGTGGAGGTTCAAGCAATCATCACAGGCGTTGAAGAATTGCCTGGTATCAGTTCAATGTCTATCTTTCCAAACCCTGCTTCTTCCTTCGCAAATGTTTCTATCCAAAGTATGATTGGTGGAAAAATGAACATGAACCTGATCGATCAGACAGGCCGCATTGTTCAGACTGCACAATGGAATATAAGCAACGGACAAAATAAAATGAACCTTGATCTTTCTGACGTTTCAGCTGGTATCTACCAGTTCTCAGTGAGTATCAATGGAAAATCTGTTTCACGCAAAATTGTTGTGGAATAACCTTGTATAACCTTAATTGCCTAAAAGGCCATCGGAATTTCCGGTGGCTTTTTTTTTGAGTTTCACGCTGAATTCGCCCCATGGGGGTAAACTAGAAGGAATATCAGAAATCCCAGAAATATTATTTAAAAAAAATCTGCGTAAATCTGCGCAAATCTGTTTACCACTATGTGGCGTGAAGCCTTTAAAACAAATCCAGAATCAGACTTTGATAATTGGCAACATCCTTAGATTTGGCCAAGATCATCTCCTTTAAAACTTCATACCGTTTCTTATCCGGATTGATCACTGCGGCGAGAAAAGCTACTTCAGAGAGAACTCGTTCTTCATCTTTAGACAACGTTTTATCCAGGTTTGTTTTTGTAGTGAAATCACCAATCAGAACTTGCTCAGCTATTAATCGATCTCCCTTGAATCGTGTCTGAATCGCTTTTGTGATCTTGAGAACCAACTCAGAAACAGTCACCGGAATTCCCTTTCCTAGATTCATTGAGATATTGCTTTCTGTGAATCGCAAAAGCGTCTTTTCTGAAGAACGATAACCGGGCTTGGTTTTGATTTTCTGAAATTCAGCATCGGCAAGTTTGGTCAACGTTTCATCCAACGGTCGGAATCCGTAACGATAATAAAACCAGAAGGCTCCACTCTTGATTCCATCTGGATTATCAGCGCCGTATTGATAAGGTTCGACTTCGAAATAGTCAACGCCAAAAACTTGTCGGTATACACGGAGCAGCTGACACATCACATAACCCGATTCACCGCCGCGAAATGCTTCAAAAATATTGATGCCGAATAATGCGCGCCTTCCAAAAACCCAGGCACCGCCGTATGACATCGGAAATCCATTTTTGAAAAGCGTAAATCCGAGATAGGATTCTAAAGGCAATTGTCGGTCGGGTGTCATTCCGAAAATGGCGATGGAAATACCTCGCTCGAGATCGAATACTTTCAACGAATCTTTATCCATGAAAGTAGCGGGATCTGTCTCGCGCGCCATCAATGCCATTGAGCGCTTAATCACATCTGATACTTCACTTCGCTCCTGCTCTTCCATTTTTCGTTCTTCAGGCAAGTGGGTATTGAGCAAAGCGAGATGATCAAATTTCTTTAGAATATCCTGGTGAAAAAAGGTTTTGACATTCTTCAACCGATTGTAAGGTCGGGAAAAAGTCGATGATTTTGGCATCACACTTTCAGTAAGCATTAATGAATCAAACAGATGATCCTTGATCATCGGCCGATCATTCAATGCGCTCAATTGTGAAAGGATGAATTCGAATCGGTTTTCCTTTTTCACCAACAGCGCATCCAACAATTCTTCATTGGCGCTTCCTGTGGAAGTGTATTCTCTTTCAACGGATGGAAGTGTGAGTTTTAGAACTTCAATCAATGGAGTGGTTCCATCATTCCACGATTCAACCGACACAACGCATTCTTTTTGCTGCATCAACCAACCCGAAAAATCATGAGAGAATTGTGTGCTGATTTCTGCATAAGGTAAACCTGAATTGAAGAAGGAAATTCGTTTTTGAGAGGACATTTTTTTAAGAAAAGAAGTCACACGACTTAATTCCTTTTCTGCCGATGCCAACAGAATTTCATTCGAAGGATGTGCGATTAAAAACATCAACAAATCGACATATTCAATCAGTGATTTCTTTTCCGGCAATGGCTGCCGATATAATTCTTTGAGGTGAAGTTTTTTGTTTTGATCAGAAACATGATCGAACTGGTTGCTGAATGCGCGCAGATCTTTTATTAGGCCGTTGAAGGAAGATTTCATGTGAGAGGTGAGAGGTGAGATGTGAGAAGTGAGAAGTGAGATGTGTGAGACCAAAGTAATATCATTCACCGCAGAATTTAGATTCGCTTACAAATTCCATTTCGTTTGTAGAGACGTTGCATTGCAACGTCTCTTCCGAAATCAATCAAATTTTCGAACGAAAAATTTCATTTATCGGAAATCAATTGGGAATTTAAATGAATTTTTGATTTCAACCATTGCGTTGAGATCCTCCTGCCAAAATCATAACTGAATAACCAAATATCACGGGATCGAAATTCATTTAACCACATTATTTTGGCTCCTGAAAAATCAACCATTCCATGAAACCATTTTTCTTTATTGCATTGCTATTCCTAGGTACGGGCGCATTCTCACAGTGCTTTCCAGACGGACTTACCCTCAATACCAATCAGGAAGTGACTGATTTCGCAGTCAACAATCCCGGATGTACGATCATTGAAGGCGACCTCATCATCGGTGATGGTGTGACCAGTCTTTCTGGACTTTCCATGATTACGGAGGTGCAGGGGCAGATCATTTTCAATGTCGACACCTCCCCCATCACGAGCCTCCAGGGCCTGAATGCACTGACATCCGTTGGCGGTTTCAATCTTCCGTATGGACTTGCTGATTTTAATGGATTATCTTCGCTGACCCACATCAGCGGCATTTATGTTTACGACATGCAAATGGCCATTCCGGGTTTCGAAGCATATACCAACCAAATTATAACAGCAGAAGGTATCATCTTCCAGAACAGCTCCTTCGCTCCTGCTTTCACAGGTTTTGAAAACCTCGAAAGCGTTATTCATATAGAGATTAATGAGGGTTCAGAGCATATCGACGGCTTTGACAACCTACAGTCGATCGGGCTTATAGATATTCTTAGTTCAACGCTGCAAACGATGCCGGATTTCAATAGCCTTACTAACCTTGGTGATTTCAATTATATACCTCAAAACAATGGGCAATTGGTTCATCTCCCTTCACTGGGAAATGCAATAGCGGCTGATTACATAGAAATTCGAAACGCGGAAGCCCTGACAGACATGAGTGGATTTGAATCATTACAGACAGTCAACGAACTTACTCTTCAGGGCAACTATGCAATGACCAGTCTTAGCGGCCTGGATAACCTCCAGGCCGTTGGAAATTTTTACCTGTTTGACATGCAGAATTTGAGTAATATTTCGAATCTCTCAAACCTGATCAACGTCACTACTCTGCAGTTTGATATTGTTCCCTTATTGACATCACTTGCAGGATTAGAGCAGGTAGAACAGCTCAACACGATTTACCTCAGCAGCAATCATGCTCTCACCGACATATCTGCGCTTAACGGTGTAAGTGGCCTTGAAATAGTGACCCTTAGTGACAACGTGCTTCTTGAAACCTGCAGCGTTCCATGGCTTTGTGATTACATTTC
>JANOVT010000202.1:0-4273 GCA_031417525.1 Flavobacteriales bacterium
GACAAAATAAAATTTGATCCAATACCAATCGAAAAGTACATGGATGGATTTAAAGAACATCAAATCAAGAGACTAAAACGGCAAGCGCAAAATCTTGGTTTTCAAGTAGTAGGAAATTAGTTACTTAAGAGAAAAAAAGAAAGAAGGAATTAACTCAATAAACCGAATAAAACCTTGCGATAAGAAGAAGTATGGAAGGTAATTCGAGTTCATCTTACCAGCAAAAGGGTAGGATTGCGAACAATCATTTTTTGCCCAAAACATTTTGTAGCAAACCATCTTGTAGCAATCTAATTTGCTACATGTCGATTTGCTACAAAAAAATAGCACACTATTCCAAAGTTTTGGCTTTGTTCCAATACACATCCATTTCATCCAGACTCATTTCCCCTAGTTTTTTGCCTTCCTTCGCGGACTCTGTCTCAAGATATTGAAATCGTTTGATGAATTTGCGATTGGTTTTTTCCAATGCATCCTCCGGATTGATGTTTTTGAAGCGCGCGTAATTGATCAAAGCGAACAGCACATCACCGAATTCATCCTCCATTTTTGAACTGTCGGCATCGGCTTCCGTCTTGAATTCTTCCAGTTCCTCCTGTACCTTGTCCCAAACCTGATGGGCATGTTCCCAGTCGAAACCAACGCCCCGAGCTTTATCCTGTATTCGCTGTGCCTTGACCATTGCCGGCAATGATTTCGGCACTCCCTGTAAAACACTTGTTTTTCCTTCTTTCAGTTTGAGTTTTTCCCAATTGGATTTCACTTCTTCTTCGTCTTTTACCACCACATCAGAATAAATATGCGGATGTCGGGAAATGAGTTTTTCGCAGATTCCATTGAGTGAGTCAGCAATGTCAAATGTTCCTTTTTCGCTGCCAATTTTTGCGTAAAACACCATGTGCAACAGCAAATCGCCGATCTCCATTTTGATTTCCTGCTGGTCACCATCGAGAATAGCATCACCGAGTTCATACACTTCTTCAATGGTGAGGTGGCGCAGACTTTCCATCGTTTGTTTCATATCCCAGGGGCATTTGGCGCGCAACTCATCCATAATGACGAGCAATCTGCCGAATGCTTCCTTCTTTTGTTCCAACGTGTTCATGGGGTAAAAGTAAGTTCAGAGTTCAAAGTTTATAGTTCATAGTTGTGCGAAGTTTTCTTTGTAGTTGGAGTGAAGGAAAGGCCATCATAAATGGCATGCAGGCAAAAGATATGGATATTGGATTTCAGAAAACGTTATGGATGCTATCGACTTGGAGAATTCGTTTTTGCGCAACCTGGAACCAGAAACTTGGAACTTAAAAGCGAAAATCAAAAGGCAAGGATGCATTCAGAATGAAGAAATCGTTTTGCGCAACCTGGAACCAGAAACCAGGAACCAAAAACGATGACGTTCTTGTGCGATTCATCGGTACGTTAAAGTTTGGTTTGCTGCCACCTAATAATTAGCTTTCTTTTGTGCTATAAAATTTAGCAAGGAATGAATAGAATCTACACGATCTTATTGGCTGCATGGTGCTTTTCATGCGCATCACCCATCACGGTAAAAGCACAAACCTGGACGATTGGCTCAACCATCCTCACGGAAACAGACCTCGTAACAGGCATCACGTTGCCTTGGGAAATTCTCTGGGGACCCGATGATTATATCTGGGCTACACTTCGAACAGGACAGGTATTACACATTGATCCTGCGACCGGCAATTATACCACGATTTTGGATATTGGCAATCTGATGCCGGATGACGGAAGCAGCGAACCGGGATTGTTGGGCATGGCGCTTCATCCGGATTTTGCCAATACACCAAAAGTATTTCTGGTATACTGTTACAATCCAACGAGCAATTCGGTCAAGGAACGTCTTGTTTCTTACGATTGGGATGGAACAAATTTGATCAACGAAACATTTTTGATCAATCAGATTGCCGGTAATTACATTCATGATGGTTCACGCCTGGTTATTTCACCGGATCAAAAGATCATGATGACGACAGGCGATACTGGAACAGGTGGCGCATTATCGCAAGATTTGAACTCAAAGAATGGCAAAATTCTTCGGATCAATCTGGATGGTTCAATACCTGAGGACAATCCGGATTCTACTTCGTATGTATGGAGTTTCGGTCACCGAAACGGTCAGGGATTGTGTTATGGCCCTACCGGAATTTTGTATGAAAGCGAACATGGTCAGAGCAACAGTGATGAATTCAACATCATTGAATCGAATAGAAATTATGGATGGCCGACTGTTCAGGGTGTATGCAACACTGCGACAGAAAACACTTTTTGCACTGAAAATAATGTGATGGAACCATTGAAAGAATGGTCGCCTTGTGTTGCAGTAAATGGTATTGAATATTATAATCACCCTGCGATTCCGGAATGGAGCAATAGCGTACTTATGGCAGTCATGGGTGGTTTGAATGGTACAAGCAGCAGCAATGACCGTGTTTCTGTGTTGCACCTCAGTGAAGATGGATTGACTGTAACGTTGGAAGAGAAGTTTTTCACTTCACTCAACCAACGTTTCAGAGATGTATGTGTAAATCCTTACACTGGTTCTGTTTACGTGGCTTTGAATGGAACGAGTTATCCCGGAACCACACCCAACAAAATTAAGGAATTCAAAAACCTGGCATACCTCAGTGTTGAAGAGCCTGCAAAAACAGTCGGTCAAAAGTTTGAGTTGTATCCTAATCCCGCGAATGACAGCGTGACTCTTGAAGCTGATGTAACATTGATAGGTTCGAGTTTCAAAATATTTTCTTTTGATGGCAAATTGATGAAAGAAGTTCAGATCAAGTCCATCAAAGAAACCATCGATATTTCTGAACTGCCAACAGGTAATTATTGGACACTGACGACTTCCGCCATCGGTTCAGTGACAAGAAATTTTATGAAAGTGGATTGATGTAATTTCTTATCCAAGGAAAAGAGCGATCGTGATGGTCGCTCTTTTTTTTGTGGTATTGGGTATTTGGCAGTTGGTATTGGGTAGTGAGAAATGGAGTTTAAGATTCAGATGGTATTCTTTGCAAGAATGTTTTATGGGAATAAAGGTACCGGTATTTTGGTTACGTGCGCATGTGAGTGAAAAAAGTCATTGGATTGTATCACCCAATACCCAATACCCAATACCCAATACCCATTACCCATTACCCACGACCCATTGCCAGTACTCCACACAAGTGAAATAACATTCGCGCACCTACATTACCATTCCAGTCGTCAGTTCCTGGTGCAACTTCTACCAAATCAAATCCGATCACTTTTTTTCCTTTGGCATTCAACATGGAAAGAAGGTAAGTTGCTTCATGATACCACAAACCACCCGGAACCGGAGTGCCTGTATTCGGACACAACGATGGATCCAGGCCATCAATATCAAAACTGATGTGCACCTTATCTGGTAATTGATTGATGATCTCTTCGCATTGTGAATGCCAGTTGGTTCCGTTAAATTTCTGATGTTGTAACTTAGCAAAAGTGAATACGCTCACACGTTCCCGATTTTCATCTGCTACATTTTTTTCTTCTTCACAAAAATCACGAATGCCTACCTGTACAATTTTTTTGATAGCAGGAATTTTTAGTGCATTGTACATGATGGATGCATGTGAAAATTCAAAGCCTTCGTAGGCGATACGAAGATCTTTGTGTGCATCAATGTGCAGAATTCCAAAGTCATCGTGTTTGGCAGCTTGCGCCTGAAAAAGTCCAAGAGGCGTCGAGTGATCGCCACCGACAAGCCCCACGAGTTTGCCTTTATTCATCCAGAACTCAGCTTTTTCCCGCACCCATTCATTCATCGCGCGACAAGCATCATTGATAGCGAGTTGAATTTTTTGTGCATCAGCGTCGGCAGAAACATCAACACCATCCTCCCACAATTCAATAATAGAGGCTGCTTTTTGTTTCAGATCTGCACTGCGCAAAAGCATGTCTTCCGGAATGTCGAGCATCGCAATTCCTTGCTTCCATAAATCAGGAAACTCCTGGTGAAATAAATCGACCTGAAAACTGGCCTCCAGAATATGCGCCGGACCATCGCTCGTTCCCGCACCATAACTGGTGGTTACTTCCCACGGAACGGGAATCAAAATGATATCAGCTTCTTCTTCGGTGAAGGGCAGTCCATAGATATTGCTGTCTGTAAGTCCCGCTGCATTCGGATTAAAATGGAAAATTTTTTCTTCTTTAGTCATATTGGCTGTTGGTTCCTTGTTTCATGTTCCTGGTTGCTAGTTTCTGGTTCCAGGTTCCAGGTTCC
>JANOVT010000203.1:0-6216 GCA_031417525.1 Flavobacteriales bacterium
AAAATCAAGAAAATAATTCTTGTAAGCTATAACTTGTCGTTCTGATCCCACAATGCAAAGTTAACTATTCAGACAACTCTTCGCAAATTTTATTTTGGGACCTCAAATGGTGGGAAACGCTTGGTGGGCATTGGCTATAACTAGTATATATGGATGTAAAATACATCCATATGAATCCAACAAGGGTATGATATGGATGTTTACATCTCCACAAATATATCAACTCATCCCCACCCTCACCTCCGCAATCTTCCTTCTCAATTCCTCCTGTTTTACCTGTCCCACATTTTCCAGGATGGACAGTTGTTTGTCGACCAATACCTCGTGCCAATGTTTTTGCATGGTCCCTATCTTACCGGTGGAGGTGATTTTGATATAGGAGAGGTTTTGTAAGATTGCCAGACTGCTGTTATACTTTGTTTCCATCTCCGCCAACTTCATTTCAAGAAGGAGCAGCTTATCGGCCAGCAAAGACGCCTGCTCTGTTTTGTAATCCTCAAGTTCGTTTTCCTCGCTTGCCAGATAGTCCTCTAATACACCCGACCGAACTTCTTTGCTCTGGAGCTGCTCATGGAGTTGTTCAAAATAAGTGCGTGACTTCACAGGCATTTTAAGACTGCCGGCTATGACTTCCCGCAACGCCGTCTTGGAGATCATAAGGAAGTTAGCGAAGGTCCGCAAGTCACATTCCACGATTCTCAGGACGTATTGGATGCTATTTTCTCTTGCCATTAGTAGGTTGTGTGATATTTCTGACAAAAATAGGTGTCCAGATTTTATGTGGTCGTATTTTTTGGACACCATTTTTGGTGTCCAAAATTATCAGGTACGTTTTTTTTGGACACTAAAATTGGTGTCCAAGTTTTGAGGTGTCGTTTTTTTTGGACACTAAATTTCATTTAACCGCAGAGTCGCGCCGAGTAACGCAGAGTTTTTTTAGCCTTCTGTTCTAGATGATGTTGACAAAACAACCGGAAAAAACTTCAATTCCAGACATTCCATACACACTCGAAAAAATCAAAGCATTGACATGCAATCCAAACTATCGCTATGTATTTTTTGTCCCGAAGGGACAAAAAAACCTACACGATGCGTGCGTTGTCATCCCGTGTAACACTGGAAATATCAAACAGGAAGCGTTGACAGTTTAGAAAAGGTCTGTTAGGCATTCGAAGAATGGTTCGACAGGCTCACCATGACCGTTCGTTCCGTGTGGGGGAAAAAATAGCGGCGCTTCGCGCCGCTATTTTTTCCAATACCTCGCGTTCAATGTCATGGAGAGCTTGTCGAACCATTCTAATAGTACCTTGGGTAATATTCAATACTGGCCAGGCCTTGAACCAACTTGTCAATGGCAGCGAATGCGAGGGATTCGCCGGTGCTTCAAGAGGTTGAGTGTCGTTTTGTTCAACTCCTCCGGAGTTATATGTCGCACGCGCATTCTACCCCGGGTAAAATTCAACCGTCAAAATTCTTCGAATTTTTCCTTATTGAATTTCACCCGGGGCTAAGACAGTGAACCACATTCGTGGTTCGGCTGCATACCGTATTGTGTTTGCCGCGGTGGTTCCTTTCAAACAACCTTAAAAAACTTTGCCGCACTTTGAAGATAGCCATTGAATAAACTCTGTGCGACTCTGCGCGACTCTGTGGTTAAGACGCCTTCCGCAGCGGCCGCTGCAACCTCTCCAACAACACTTCATAATAATCCCTCTGCACCATCTTCGATTTTAACCAACAGAAAAAAGCAATCGCCTGCAGATCGTCTTCAGTGTTTTCCCATCCCTTTTTGGCGGCCTGCACTTGCTCGTAAAATTCCTTCGTGGTGACACATGTGCCGTCTTTAAGCATCGCCTCGATGAGATTTAAAAACTCATTCGCCCGGCCATACACATCGTGTTCAAATAACTTTTCATACTTGGTCTGCATTTTTTTCAACAGTTTGCGGGAAAGATGATCGTTCCCCAATTCATAGTGTATGATCATTTCAATCATGTCTCTCTTCAGTCGCCATTCCTTTCCCATCTTTTTGGATTGATCCGGAAAGTTGACTTTGATAAGGTCAAATACTTTTTCCGAAGTGCTATAGTCTCTCTTCTGAAAATAATACACAGAAAGATTGAGGTGCATATTCACCAACTCTTCCTTATTCGCAATCAACTCCTTTTTATTCAGTGCATCTTCCAGCATTTCAATGGCCAGTGCATTTTGATTGGTGCAGGTAGCAATGGCAGCGGCAAGTAATATATACTTCGCGTAAAACGGACTTCTTTCCGCAGCAAGTTTGGGCAAACGACTTTGCAGGACATCCAGCCATTTCGCCGCCTCGAGCCAGGTGATGCTCCGGTAAGAACCATGTGTCAGATAATAAATAAACTTCGTCTGTATTTCGGCGTCAGCTTCGGTGAACGCATTCGCAGCAACCAATTCCTCATAGATCGGCTGGATCAATGGAACAATTTTCTGGAAGTTTTTACTCGCAATAAAAATCGTGCGTGCGGCAGTAACAGAAATAAATTGAAGTACCGGATTCTTCTCGTCGATGACATACTGTCGCAGACCGTGATAAAAATGAGTCATGAGTTCGTCTTCATCAACTTTCCCTCCCACATCTCTGATTTCATCAATGTTTTCCTGCAGCCAGGCATTGGAGTTGTTCAGAATAGAACGCATCGTAGCCAACTTATTAAGGCTGCCCCACTTGGGTGAAAGATCTTTCATTCTCAGATCCAGGGCTTTCCGATATTTTATTTTTATCGAATACAATCGAAGTAGTGTGTCGTATTGGCGACCAGCTTCCGCAAAAACTTCCGCTTTATCAAGTGGTTCTTTCGCTAACTCGGGCAAATGATTTTCGAGACAAAACAATGCATACGTTATTTCGGCATTCGCTGTATCCGGCATTTGAATGTCCAGTGAATTGCGTTTTTTAATTATATATGCTTTGAGTAAGACTAAAAGTGTCCGACGCAGATCATACAAGGCATTGGTATTCTCCGCTTTGTAGAGCTGCATTGCATACTCTTTGGAAGTAAGTTCCAGATTAGCTTCATAAGCGTCAAGCAAATCGAGTACCCTTGTCTTGTCGCTGGTAGCAACTATTTCCGCACGAAATTCCGATAGCCAGGAATTCGGCATTTTTTTGATGATCTGTTTAGCTGAGTCCATAGAAGATTATTGAAGGTTTAATCAAATATAATATGATTTCTTTTTAACCGCAGAGTCGCACCGTGTCGCACGGAGAAAATACTCGGTGAGACTCTGTGCGACTCTGTGCGACTCTGTGGTTAAACAATGAAATCAATCTTTTCTACATCGAACTGAGAATCCGGAACTATGCAGAAAAGGCAACTTATCAACTTTTCGTTTCACAAGCAAAGCGATGCCTTACGTCGATACATTTTACCTTACATTCGTGTTGCTTATCTTACCTTAACGACTTAACTTATGATTGCCTATCTACCGTTTTTTGTAAAAAAAATGAGTGCCGTTTTCGTTTTTAGTATTTTATCAATACTTTTTTCGATAAGCACTTTTGCCCAAGTTTCAGGAGCCGATTCCGTTTGCGTCGGAGATGCGGTCAATTACACTGTACCCATTGTTGTTGGTGCAAGTTATTCATGGAATGTGACGGGCGAAGTATCCGCGAGTCCAACAAACACAACAACCTGCACAATTCTTTGGGGGCCGGCTGGAACAGGGAACGTTGTTGTCACCGTGAATTTGCCAAACTCCACCCAAATTTTTCACACCTTAAGTGTGTCCATTTTCCCGAAACCGACACCAGTGATTACGCATGTACCCTACCCGGGTTGCGCAACTCATAACGATCAGTCTGGGTCTGTGGGGACAGATGAAGGTAACGGTTGTGAAAAAGTTTGCAAATTTTCTACCATCACGTATTCTACTGCTTTGAATGCAGGTAGTGCTTATTTATGGGCAGCAACCGGTCATCTTTCCTTTACTGGTCAGTCTACAAATTCTGTGGCAGTAACTTGGGATGGCTCTTCAACGGGTTCATTAATTGTTTACGAAACAAATCAATGGGGTTGTTTAGATTCCGCTCAAATCTGTGTTGAAAAAGTTGATTTGCCTGTTGCTGCTTTTTCGCATCAAGCAAACGTTTGTTTAAACTCCCCAGTCAATTTCCAAAATCTATCAACCGGTGCAACTTCTTATCAGTGGTTTTTTGGTGACGGTGGCACGTCAAACAGCACAGCTCCAACATTCTCTTATACATATTCTACGCCTGGATCTTATACCATCACATTAATTGCCATGAATGATTGTCATTGCACTGATACAATAACCAGTGCAATTGTTGTGAACTCATTGCCCGGACCAGATATCTCGTGTCCATCAACTCTTTGTGCGTTTGATAATGCCACTTATTCAACGAGTTCATCCGGCTGCATCTACAATTGGTTTGTTTCGGGAGGTGCAATTGTCGGGGCAAACAACTTACAAAGTGTTTCAGTTGCCTGGGGGCCCGGACAAATGGGTACCGTATGTTTAGTGGTTACCGGCTGCGGTGGTTTGTGCAGTGACACCACCTGTGCTGATATTCCAATTGTTCCAACGACTGCTGTTATTACCGGCCCTGCGAAGGTCTGCCCGGGAAGTTGTGAAAAATATTACTTGCCAAAATTTAGTGGCGCATCCTACACGTGGTCTTTAAGTGGTGGTTGTGGTTCCCTTGTTGGAGATACAACCTGCTGCGAAGAAGTAGAAATCTGTTGGCCTTCGAACCCATTGCTGTTTTGTAATGATACATTGACCGTCAATTTTTGGGATGCATTGCTTGGCTGCGGCGGAAGTGCGCAATTTATCATTCGGGCACGTCCTGAATTATCCCTCTTTGGTGATAAGTTGGCCTGTGCAAACGGAACTTCAAATTATTCTTCAAATCTGGGCATACCTCTCACATGGAGTGTTTCTCCTGCTGGCCCCATCATTGCGGCCGGCCCTGCTCCATCGACTAGTGTGAATTGGAATGGCTTTACCGGTAATTTTATTATCTATGCTGTGCCATTGAACCCCAACGCGACTTGCACCGATACCGCTTTTCGGTTTGTTACTGTTGTGGCTCCACCTTCAATGCCGGTCATTACGGGCAACTCCATTGTTTGTGCCAACAGTATACAATCGTATTGCGCTACTGGTAGCGGAACCATTAATTGGATCATTACCGGCGGCACGCCTGCCACTGCTACTGGGAATTGCATGAATGTTACCTGGGGCACAATCCCACCTTTCATAGTTAGTGCATACCAACAAATGCCGAATACTCCCTTTTGCAATTCTGACACTGCAGTTTACAATGTCAATGTGATTGCAGTACCAATAGCTCCGAATATTCCGCCTGTTGTAGCAGCTTGTGCAAATGGAACATCAAACGTATTCACTACGACTAGTTATCCTTCTGGCACCAACTACACATGGAATCTGTTGCCTTCCAGTTCAGGTGCTATTATTGGTGGACAGGGGACGCCTTCCATTAATATAGAATGGGGAAATAACGCTCCCCAAAATGTCACTGTAACGCTTACTGTAGAAGTTTGTGGACAGTCCATTTCAAATTCTGTACTTGTATCATTGAACCCAAGTCCAGTTGTTAGCATCACCCAAATTGGCACCTTATGTCCAGGAGGTAGTGTTCAACTGCAAGCAACAGGAGGTATAAGTTATGTGTGGAGCAATACATCTACTTCGAATCCGCTTACGGTCACATTGCCCGGCAACTATAGTGTCACAGCCACTGATGCCAATGGATGTTCCGCAAGCATTCCCTACAATGTTGCAAGTGCTCCTGGTCCAATCGCAAACATAAGTTCTGGTGACCCACTTACATATTGTATAGGAACAGCGTTTAGTGTAACCATTTGTGCACTTGGCAATCCTGGTTATACCTATTTATGGAACAATTCTGCCACTACACAATGTATTACCGTCACCACTCCGGGGTCTTACAGTGTCACGGTTACAGACGCAAACGGATGTTCGTCTCCTTCAAATACAATTACTGTTTCACAAATCGTATGCAATGGCACGGGCAATCCTTGCACACCAGATCCTACTGCCTTTGTTTTATTCAGCAACACCCCTTGTAACCCAGTTTCTTTTACCAATTTATCGGTTGGTGCCAGTAATTTCAATTGGACCTTTGGCGATGGAAATGGATCAGTCTTAACCAGCCCAACACATACCTACGCCATC
>JANOVT010000204.1:0-29171 GCA_031417525.1 Flavobacteriales bacterium
TACTCTTGTTTGAAATTGTTTTGAAGTCTGAGGACTTTGAGATTTGGATAAGGGTTCATGGTATTGTTTTTTAGGATTTAGGGAGCAAATGTGTGGGGGACATTTTGAAAAATGTTCCGATTTCGAAATTTTCGAAATGGAAATGAATTGGTCAATTTTTAAATTAATTGCAACTAGAATACTATTGCCTTGAATAGGGTTGAACTCAACTTTGAAAATTGAGTAAAAAATCCTTTTATTTTTAAGATATTTCTTCTTAGCTTGCATTAATACAGGACAACATAATAACTATCCTAAAATGAATGACTTCAATAATGAAAGGTCTCAAATTGGCGTCGACGCGTCTATTAGTAGAAGAAGATATGTTTATCCTACTTGGAAAAGTTTGATCAAAGGATACATCGTCGAGGCTCGTAAGAGAAATCCGGAAGTGTTTTCTGAGAGCTCTAGAAACTTAAATGAAATCTTTCCACCACTTGACTTAGTTCGCAAGGTTGCAAGTGATCGTGAGCCAAGCAGTCTAGTGCATTTCTTACACAATTCAACAGCGCACTATAATCCAAGAATTGCTTTGGAAGAAGTTATGGAGAGTTTCAAGAGAGTATCTGTAAGACAAAATGAGTTCTATGCAATTTTTGATTTCAAACAATTCAGCTATTGTGATGTCGACAAAAGGATAACAGAAATCCTCGGCATTCCACCACAAGATTTTAACTTAGCTGCCATGGCTGGTTTTGATCCTTCAAATCCGCTTTTCCACCATCGTGACTACAATCATTTGCTTCGTTGGTCTGCTTTGACTTATTATATGCTTACCATAAATCTTTTTAAATGGAATAGCATGGAAGATCAATACAGGGTCAAATTCCGAATTGGAACCAGCAAAAGTTCAATTAGTCATTATCGTGACGAGGAATATGCAACGCTAGAGAAATTATGCTTCCTCTATTGTGATAAAGTCGAGGATGGAGAATCAAGACCAATTTATCATTTTGATAAATGGCTGGTTTTTAATAAGTCAGAATTTGATTGTGTAAAGCCCAAGTGGTTAAGCGTTCCCGCGCGAGAGGCTCATTTGAATAATTTTAATTACTTGATTCATGCATATCTATTGGATATTTCCGCACATCATCTCCTGTTACTTCATCTTCGTCAATTTCATGATCGAAATAAGGCAATTGCATCCGCAATGAATGAAATGGTGTACGAGGCTACTGGAATTCGAATGAATGTCGATGAGCACCAGATCGGTGATTGCTTCGCGAAAACTTTGAGAGGGAAAATGTCAAATTTGATGAACGAATGGGACAAGCGTGGAGCTTCTGATTTAGAGCAGATTGTTAGCGACGCTCAAGCAGTTGAGATCGCTAAAACTCTTGGGTTATTGCCAATTCCAGATAGGCTTTTAACTGCAATATTGAGTAGCATTACTTAGCTTTAACTATTGAAGCTCCATTTGTTGGTACTAAACTAACTGTTGTTTCGAACAAGATTTTGTTAATATGCAAATGTTTTGACAGCCGAATTGTGACGTTGGCTTTTGTAATTTTCAATTTCCAAATTAGCTTTGGGTGTTGAAAATGTTTCCTAACCTAGCACACCTTTTACGGCATCAAAGCGCGACGGAACAAATTGGTAAAACTCACCGATTTTTTCGATTGTCAATTCTTGAAGATCGACAAGCGCTTGAACAATTATTGCACGATGATCCGAGCCTCAAGGTTTGTGATCAAATTATTGGTCAACTTCAGGACTTAATAAAGCTAGAGCATCCTACAAGAATTCTGTCTAAAAATGAAATTGATGATGCAATTCATGAAAAACTCAATGGAGTTGACCTCCACAAATATGGTGTTTGGGTTCTTTATCCATGGAGACATCAATTGATACATATTTTGGACGAAGAGGATTTTGTAAAGGTTCGAACTATACGAAACGCATACAAAATCACTCATGAAGAACAACTACTTCTGAGAACAAAAAAAATAGGAGTTATTGGATTGAGTGTTGGCCAGTCAGTCGCTCTAAATATTGCAATGGAGAGTATTGCTGGTGAAATTCGTCTGGCAGATTTTGATATACTTGAATTAAGCAATTTAAATCGAATTCGCACCGGCCTATACAACTTAGGCGAAAGGAAAACAGATGTTGTTTATCATGAAATTGCGGAAATTGATCCTTACATAAAGGTAGTGATATTTGAAGAAGGAATCAATTCAATAAATATTGGAGATTTTCTAAGTAAAAATGGCGATTTGGATTTGTTGGTTGAGGAATGTGACAGCGTTGAAATCAAAGTTTTGGCCAGAAAGGAAGCAAGCATGAGGAGAATTCCTGTAATTATGGATACCAGTGATAAGGGAATGGTTGATATTGAAAGATTCGACCTACATCCAAACTACCCGATTTTACATGGTTTGATTCAGGATGATGTCACATTTGAACTTTTGTCCCAACTTAAGACATCGGAAGAAAAGTTGCCATACATACTTCCAATTTTGGGTATTGAGTCCATCTCAAAAAGACTAAAAGCTTCGGGATTGGAGGTTGGAAAGACGATAACAACTTGGCCACAATTAGGCAGCGAGGTTGCTTTGGGAGGAGCTTTATGCGCGCATGTTGGTCGTCGTATTTTGCTTGGAGAAAACCTTCAGTCTGGTAGAACATGGATTGATTTGGAAAGCAACTTCCAAGCACAGCCAACCTTGGCTGAAGAAACATATATTTTCGAACAAGATTTAAAGAATGATAAGATCATCGAAATAAGTCAGGGTATTGGAATTCTTGACGGTTTGAATATTGAAAAGGAAGTTCGCATCAAAATCTTGGAAGCTGCCTCTCGTGCACCTTCTGCTGGTAATAATCAGAAGTGGCGATGGCATTTTAGGGATGACGGTTTAATCATTTATGTCGACAAGGACAAGGAATATGCTTATAGCGATAACCTAAATATTGCTTCTTTAATTGGTATTGGTTGTTGTCTGGAAAATATCGTTTTGTTCTGCTCAACTATCGATATACTTCCTGAAATACAGCTTTGTACTCAGGATAAATTCCCTGCGATCGCCGCAATTTCATTCAAGAGAAAGGAAGCAAGTCATAAATTTGATTATTTATCAAAATACATATCCGCTAGACTAACAACTCGTTCAAATTCATTTTTCTTCAATGGTGATAAGGTTTGTTATCAATCATTTTTTCAATTGATCGATAGTGACAATGTTAAATTGGAGTTTGTTTTTGAAAAGGATTCGATAAAAAGGATTGGCGAATTAGTTTGTCAAGGTGATCGAATTCGTCTAACTAATTTGCAGGGACACCAAGAGTTTTTTGAGAAGGAACTTCGCTGGAATAATGCCGAAAGTGAGAAGGAACTTGATGGTTTAGACATAACTTTATTTGATCTGAAGCCACTTGATTTAGTCGGATTGAAATTGTCAAAGGATGTTGAGGTAATTAAGTTTATAAATTCGATTGGAGGTGGTAAAGGTTTTGAAAGGGTTTCTGCTAATAATTTTCTTAATGCTGATAGTATCGGATTTGTCTATATCAATCAATTTAGCAACTTTGATTTACTTATGGCCGGTCGAGTAATCGAGAGAATATGGCTAAAGGCAACTGAACTCCAGATGGGTATTTTTCCGATAACAGTATTACCCATGCTATGCAGTTTCGTAGATTCAGATATTCATGGCTTTAATTCACCAGATAAAATAAGAGAATTGTCTGAAATAAAATCAGAATTGAATGGGATTTTGGATTTGGCAATCGAGCATAGAATGGTTTTTATGTTCAAAACCTTGGGGATAGAACCTAACGCGAGACGCAGCGTCAGACATACTGTGGCTCAAAAATTAATTGAGACATGAGATATGTCTTTCGCGCTTTTAGAGCAGTTGAGGATAGTGAGTCCTCGAAGGCATTTCATGATGGCCATACCAAAATCTTGACAGAATTAGGCATAGTTAGCCTAACCAGCAGTTATCCTATCTGGATGGAAGACCCGAATGTTTTGGTTATTAACGTAACACAAGAGAATGGTGAAGTTGTTGGTGGAATAAGAGTTCACAAGTATGATGGTTCTTTTGAATTACCAATCATGTCAGCGATTAAGGATCAAGACTCAGGAATAGTTGATTTTATTGAATCTAAGAAGATTCTCAGTGGAGTAGCTGAGTCTTGTGGTCTTTGGAATTCAAAAAAAGTATTTGGACGAGGCTTGAGTCCTTTGTTGGCCAGAAGTTCTGTTTCTTTGACGTCATCTTTTGATGTTAATTGCCTAGTTTGTTTCTCGGCACCCTATACACTTAAAATGATTAAGTCGCTAGGATTTAACGAAATCCAATCGGTCGGTGAAAATGGTAAATTGCCATATCCAACGGAAAAATTCATTTCATCTGCGCTTTTCATAGATGACATCTATAAAATTGAAACAGCAACCCCAGAAAACCTAGAGCGAATAACCAGTTTGATAACGACGCCAAAACAAATTTTTCTTGAAAGTTCACAAGGAAAAGAAATCGAAATTGATTATAACCTTTTGGGTAAGTTGACGTAGAAGGCTTAAAAAAAAGCGGTGAAAATCAAATATTGTATTCTGATAGTTTTGAGCTTATTTCAAAACATTTGCTTCAGCCAAAAAGTAATTATAGTAGATTCAAAAGGAATTGTCGAGAACATTGGAAAGTCTATGGCAGTGTTAGAGGACCCGGCATCTTCAATGAATTTGTCTGAAGTTGAGGCCTCACAGGAGTTTACAGTTCCTCAGTTGGATGTCCCAAATTTGGGGGTATCGAATAATACCTATTGGGTCAAGTTGATTATCCGGAACCAAACACTAACCGAAAATCTACTTCTTGACTTAAGGCAATCTAACCTAGATCAAGTGACGTTTTATTCAGCCTTGGATTCTATTTCAATGGGTGATGCAACAGCAATATCAAAAAGACCAATTCAGAATCAAAATTACATTTTCAAATTACAATTGCCAGTAGGCCAACAAGGGATCTACTTTTTAAAGGTAAAATCAGGTGATCAGATTCAGTTGCCAGCTGCTGTTGGTACAACTGAAATGATTCTTAGTGATCTGAACGACAAGGATATGTACTTTGGTATCTACAGTGGAATTCTCTTTGCGATGTTATTATCTGCCATAATGATTTTTAGCAAAACGAAGGATAAGATCTACATTCTTTATGTGGGATACGTATCTATTGTCTACCTAACGCAAGCAAATTTCCAAGGTTATACTTTAAGATTCATTTGGCCAAATAATCCAGTCTTTGAAAGATTCAGTGTTTATGTATTTAGCGCTGTAGTTGGCATAGTTGGTTCTATATTCATAATTCACTACTTACAACTCAGGAAAAATGCAAGTTGGAGCATAAAATATTTTTATGCCATCTTCTTCATTTATCCGTTAGTCGTTATTCCAGCATTCTTCGGATATTTTAATTTTTCGTACAATGTCCTTCAAATGATAGCAGCAACGAGTGCATTTTTCGTACTATATGTCGCTATATATTGCTGGAGAAAAAATGTCAATCAAGCAGGAAATTTGTTAATTGCATGGAGCATATTCCTTATTGGAATCGTAATTTTTGTAATGAAGGATTTTGGAATAGTGCCGTATAATATTTTAACGTCTAATACCATGACAATCGGTTCCGCAATTGAAGGTATGCTTCTTTCTTTTGGTCTCGCCGACAAAATCAACCAACTCAAACTCGAGAAAGAAGAATCCGACGCCCTGCGCATCAAAGCCATTGAAAGTCAGAACGAGGTATTGGAGATCAAGGTGCATGAACGCACGGCGGAGTTGGAGGATGCAAAGGATCATATTCAGGCGCAGTACGACCATTTGCGCATTACGCAAAAACAACTTTTGGAGTCGGAAAAACTTGCAGGACTGGGTCAGATGACGGCTGGTATTGCACATGAGTTAAATAATCCGATCAACTTTGTATCGTCCAATGTGGGGCCACTCCACCGAGATATCGAAGATGTAGTGAACCTCCTCAACGAATACCACAGTCTGCCGGACAATGCCGCGCCGGAACAAATCATCGAACTGAAAGAGAAATACAAAAAGACAGATATCGACTACGTACAAAAGGAAATTCACCAGCTCTTGCAGGGGATCGAAGAAGGTTCGAAACGCACAGCGGAAATCGTTCGCGGTCTGCGGATTTTTGCCCGCGCCGATAAAGACACCCTCGTGACAGCCAATATCAACGAATGCCTGCAGTCGACCATTGTGGTGATGAAGAGCGTGACCAAAGGGGAAGTGATCCTCACCAAAGACCTGGACACTGCCATGCCCTTCATCGAATGTTTCCCGGGTAAACTCAACCAGGTCATCGCCAACCTCGTAAGCAATGCCGTGTATGCCACCAAAATGGCCGGCCGTGTTACATCCGATAGACAGATCTCCGTGCGCTCTTATCATGATGAGAAGTATGTACACATCGCCGTAAAAGACAACGGTTGTGGAATTACCGAGGATATGAAGGAGCAAATTTTTGTTCCGTTTTTCACCACCAAAAATGTGGGAGAAGGAACCGGTCTCGGATTGTCGATCGCTTTGGGAATTGTGGAAGAACACCACGGTGAAATCGAAGTTATTTCAGTGCCGGGAGAGGGCAGCGAGTTTATCATACATTTGCCGAGAGTCCGAAAGGACCTTAGCCTATCCGCAGCCTAGCGGTCACCTGTTATGAACGAGAAAATTGGTATCCTATACCTCGATGACGAGGAGCAAAACCTCCTGTCTTTCCAAGCCCTTTTTAGAAGGGACTATCAGGTTTTTACCACTACTTCCGCTCATGAGGCCATCACTATTCTGAACAACAATCCCATCCACATCATTTTTTCTGACCAGAAAATGCCCGATGTGAGTGGTGTCGAATTTTTTGAAACCATCCTCCACGATTTTCCGGATGCCGTGCGCATCCTCATTACGGGCTATGCCGATATCGAGGCGGTGATAGATGCGATCAACAAAGGACAGGTGTATAGATATGTCACCAAACCCTGGGAAGCCAATGATCTGCGCATTTGTGTAGACAATGCACTGGAGAAATTTCGCAAGGATCAGGAAATCATCGCGAAAAACAGAGAGCTTGAAAAGGCGAACTCGGAACTGGAAAAATTTGTGTACAGTGCCTCGCATGATTTGCGTGCACCGCTGGTTTCCATCAAAGGAATTGTGAACGTGGCCAGAATGGAAGGACTCGATCCGAAAGCCATGGCCTACCTCGATATGATCGAGCGTAGTACCAATAAACTGAGCGATTTTGTCAGCAACATTATCAACTACTACCAGAACAATCAGTCGGATGAGTTATTGGAGGAAATAGATTTTAATGAAATGGCGGATGAAATTTTCTCGAAGTACGAACATTACGAAGGAGCGGAAAAAATCAATTTCCGCAAGGACATCACGCAGACGAGTCCATTCAAATCGGATGGTCATCGCATACGTATGATCCTGAACAACCTTATTTCGAATGCCATCAAATTCAGCGATCTGAAAAAGCATGAGTGCCTGATCGATCTTCAGGTGACACAAAATAAAGAGAAGGCGCTGATTAAAATTGGGGACAATGGAGTGGGCATATCGCCCGATATATTGCCGGGAATTTTCGAGATGTTTCACAATAGCACCGACAAAAACATTGGCAGTGGTATCGGATTGTACATTGCCCGGCAGGCCGTTCGCAAACTGAACGGGAATATTTCTGCCAGCAGTGAACAAGGAAAGGGCACACGATTTACATTTGAAATTCCAAATAAGTCATGAGCAGCCTATCGGCAATAACGTTTCATCTGGTCGACGACAACGATATTGATATCGCTGTAAATTCGAAGTTGTTGCAGCTTGCACAGATTTCTTCCAATATCATTCCTTACAGCAGTGCCGGTGCTTTTCTCAAAAAAATTGAAGAAGATCCGGATATGTTTTTGAAAAACCCGAATGTGGTATTGCTCGACATTATGATGCCGAATGTGAATGGGTTTGAATGTCTGGACAAACTCAGTGAATTGTCGGAGGAATTACGAAGACACATTATGGTGTTTATGCTTTCCAGCAGCATCGATCGCAATGACATTCGCCGTGCAGAGGCCTATCCCATGGTTCAAAAAGTGCTCGAAAAGCCGCTGGATATTTACTTGTTGAAGAAGTCCCTTGAAGGGATTTTTGAAGGATAAAATTTCAGAGCGGGAAGAATCTCAGAGCGAGAAACAGAGCGAGAACGGGGAGAAGTTTTCATTAGTCGAAGGGTGGTTTTTTCCGGATTACCATTCAACAGAGTAGATAAAAATCTGAGATTTGATTGAAAAGTAATCTGATGTATGTGGTAAGCCGAATGGGCTTGAAACCTTCACATAGAGTGGCAGGCAAGATCTCGAAGGAATTTCACACAAAGAACACAAAATTTTCATTCCGTGATTTGGTTATAAATGAATCCACGATGTCCATCATGCAATTTGATACACTCCACAATTGCGATAGCCATCTGATCTAAGAAATTCCATCTTGTCAATATGTGGTGTGAAACAAAAACTAAGCTCCGCCGCGCTTTGTGTACTCTGTGAAGCCGAAGGCTCTTAAAACCAGGTTTAGCATACAAGGATAGATTCAGCTTTCGAAATCTATCTCAATTGTCAAAGCCATAAAAATCTTTGTGGTTAAAAAAAAACGGGGTACGTTTCAGGTTGCAGTTTCATGAAGCAACAGAAGTCTCCTATCAATGGGACTTAAAACGCTATTCTGAAAATAGAATTTAAAGTTCGATAAAATTCTACCCGAAACTAAAACTTGCGTATTCACAAAAATGGTGTACACTTGCAGCGCCCATTCGGGTCTTTTCTGAAGGAAAATCTTTTATCAAGACATTCCCCCATTTAAGTTTTATTATTCTCTAAGTTTCAAAAAGTATCTATTTTTTCATGTATAACCTGTTGCAACTGAACAGCATGAAGGTGGCGGAACTCAAAGGAGTTGCTGAACAACTCCAGATCGCCAATGCTGACAAACTCAAAAAACAAGATCTGATTTACAAGATCCTGGATGTCCAGGCTCTTCTAAATCAGGCCGATGCACCTGAAGCGGAAGCACCTGCTGCACCTGCTGCCGAAACTGCTCCGCAAGACAACCCTGAGGACGCACAAGACGACCGTCCGAAAAAGGAACGTTCCCGCAAACCATTTGTGGAGCGCGCGGACAATCAGAAGCAGGCGCCACAACAGCGTCCGGCCTCCGATCTTTTCCAGCAGCCGGTGGAACTCAAACCACCGACATCCCGCAATCCATCTGATGGCAATCAATCGGATCCTCCGCGCGAAAGACAAGCACCTGTGCATGGCAATGTGGCCACACCGCCGCCAGCGCAGAACCGTGCAGAGAACAGCGGCAACAATACGGGCAATAACGTCGGAAATAACTCCGGAAATAACTCCGGCAATAACGCAGGCAATAATGCTCAAAACCAGAACAACGGTGGTTCAGTTGGTGGAGCAACCGGCAACGGTAATAATGGAGGAACCGGCAATGGCGAATCTGAAGCCCATGAAGGGCAGGAGCAACGCAACGACCGTGGTCAGAATCCAAATCAGCCACAACAATACCGCGACAACAAAAAGCCATTCAACCAACCACAAAATCCGAACGTTTTCCGTCCGGACAGAAGCAAACGCGGACAAGCCGATGAGCATGGATACAACTTCGATGGCATCGTCATGGCAGAAGGGGTGTTGGAAATAATGCCCGATGGATTCGGTTTTTTAAGATCATCCGATTTTAACTACCTGAATTCTCCGGATGACTGTTACGTTTCTCAACAACAAATAAAACTCTACGGATTACTCACCGGTGATACCGTGCTGGGCGCGATTCGTCCGCCGCGTGAAGGGGAGAAATATTTTCCGCTCATTCGTGTAGATAAAATAAATGGTCGTGATCCTGCGTATGTGCGTGACCGTGTGCCATTCAAATTTTTGACACCCCTGTTTCCTTACGAACGATTCCACATTGCCGATAATAACTCGAACCTTTCCATGCGTATCATGGATTTGTTTGCCCCGATTGGAAAAGGTCAGCGTGGAATGCTGGTGTCGCAGCCAAAGACCGGTAAAACCACTTTGCTGAAAGACATCACCAACGCCATCGCTAAAAATCACCCGGAAACATACCTGATCGTATTGCTCATCGATGAGCGTCCGGAAGAGGTGACCGATATGAAACGCAGTGTTCGTGCGGAAGTAATCGCTTCCACCTTCGACGAGCCGGCGGAACGTCACGTAAAAATTGCGAACATCGTTTTGGAAAAAGCAAAACGCATGGTAGAGTGCGGACACGATGTGTGCATTCTTCTCGATTCGATTACACGTCTCGCGCGTGCATACAATACAGTGGCACCTAGCAGCGGAAAAGTACTTTCCGGCGGTGTAGAAGCCAATGCATTGGAAAAACCAAAAAGATTTTTTGGAGCGGCGCGTAAGATTGAAAATGGTGGATCGCTTTCGATCATCGCAACAGCGTTGGTAGACACAGGTTCTAAAATGGACGAGGTGATCTTTGAAGAATTCAAAGGAACGGGTAACATGGAATTGCAATTGGATCGTCGAATTGCGAATCGCCGCATTTATCCGGCAATTGATATCCTTGCCTCCGGAACACGAAAAGAAGATTTGCTTCACGACCGCGATGTATTGCAGCGTATGTGGATCTTGCGTCGTCACCTGGGTGACATGAATCCTACTGAAGCAATGGAATTTGTGAAAGGACGAATTGAAGGCACCAAAAACAATGAAGAGTTTTTGGTTTCGATGAATTCATAAAATAAATCGAAGGTTTCAGATGAAATTACTTCCGTTTATCATGGCCGCGATGTGGCTGGCTGCGCGGGTAGTGGCCGGAAAATTTATGGGCATCGAAAACGCCAAGAATTTTGGTGTACTCAGCAATGTGCTTTTGATCCTGATCTTGATTTTTCTGACCGTTTATTTTAAGTATAAATCACTGTCAGGCGAAAGGCCCACTTTTTTAGAGGATCTGAAAGATTGTATGAAGTCGGCGTTGAAATACGTCGTTACGGCTGTCGCTGCCATTGCGCTTTATTACGGAGTACTTTGCAATGACATTCAGACCATCCGGGAAGCACGGATTACCACCTTTAATACTGAAATGCAATCAGACGAAAATCTGGCGAAATTGAAGTCGGAACATCCTGAAGTGAAAGACCAGACGCGGGAACAATTGATGGAGACTAACCGAACGAATGTTGAAAGATATGTTTCGGTTCAGATGCAGATACTCGGTGGATTACTTGCTTTGACCTTTGTAAGTTTTATGTATTCATTGCTTGCGGTTTTTTTCTGGCGATCGGTGGTGAAAAGGATATGATGCTGATATGGATCAGCGTATCTTCCAACTCAGATCGACGTATACAAAAGGAAATTGAAAGCAATGGGCAATATTGAAACGAAAAAGCGTTTCAGCCCACGACACTGAGTAATGAAGTCTTTCTGGTTAAAATACGTGATCGTTCCTGCGATGTTATTCTCATCTTATACCGGCTATGGTCAGGGAAAGGGTCGGGAAAATCTGGGTAGTTTCGAAAGCCGATTTTATCATTTCGGATTTCTGCTTTCCGCCAATCAGTCATCTTTTTTTATTGATTACAAACCGGATTTTACATTTGGTGATTCACTGCTGGGCATTGATAATGTGCCGCAAGCGGGATTTAACCTGGCATTGCTCGCATCGTTGAACATGCACAAAAACATTCATCTGCGATTTGTGCCCGGTCTATCCTTTCAGGACCGCGGATTGAACTATACGTTTTTAGAACCGGATGGAAAAACCAAAACATTCCTGAAACGAACCGAATCCGTATGGCTGCAGTTTCCGCTTTTGCTAAAACTTCGAACTAACCGGGTGGGCAATTTTTCGGCCTATGCATTGGCGGGTGGCACCTATGGCATCGATATGCAGTCGCAAAAGGACGTCAATGAGAATGTAGCAGGAAAAATTGTGGTCAAACTACAGAAAACTGATTTGACACTGGATGCCGGCGGTGGCTGCGAATTTTTTCTGCCATACTTCAAATTCGGATTGGAGATGAAAACCTGTTTCGGTATGAAAAACTTGTTGATTCAGGAGAAGAACCAGTTCACCGATCCGATTACCAGATTGCGGACGAGGGCGTTTGTTTTTTCATTGACTTTCGAAGGATAGATGTCAGAGGTGAGAAGTGAGAAGTGAGAAGTGAGAAAATGCGGACGGAATTTCCGAAATATTTATCAGCTTCGCGTAACCTGGAACCTGAAACCTGAAACCATGAACAAAGAACTTATTCTGTTGATTCCTTTGTTCGCGAACTATGAACTCTAAACCCTGAACTAGTTACTCTTTTACCCTATTTTTCGCCTCTTAAGTTTTGAATGGCAAAGTCATTTCTCAAATCCCCTGAATTCCGGAAAGCAGCCTTGCGCATCATCTTGTTGTACGCAGTGATGGTGGCTATATCGTGGTTTTACTTGCGGTGGTATACAGATCATGGCGAGTACGTTTCGGTACCGGATATGAAAGGTATGACTCTTTCAGAAGCGATTACTTCATTGGAGGATCGCGAATTGCAATACTTGGTCATCGACAGTATTTATGATCGCAAAGCCAAACCGGGCACCATTGTGGACCAAAGTCCGATAGCTGAAAGTCAGGTGAAGGAAGGACGTCAGGTCTTTCTAACGATTTACCGATTGTCTCCCCCAATGGAGAAGTTGGGCATCAGTCAGGGTGATTTTGCATCAGTAGCCATGATCAAATTGAAAAACAAGGCCATTGATTTTGATACCTTGTATGAAGACAACAACACCTTTCCGGGGAGTATTATTCGTGTGACGATGAAGGGCAAACAGCTCAAATCAGAATCCATGATTGCACGTGGAAGTAAGATCACTTTGGTGATCGGTCGAATGGCAAGAAGCAAAGTAATTGTTCCGGATTTAAAAGGTCTCACTTGCGCAGAAGCCCAGCTAATGCTGGATACCATGAATCTGGTTTGTAATTGTCGCTTCGAACCGGGAATAGAATCACCGACTGCACAAGATTCTGTCATCTTTCACGTTTGCAGGCAGGATCCGCAGCACGACCCTCAGATAGGGACAACACCGGGCAGGATTGTAGACCTTTGGTTATATAATGCGCCATGCGCTGCTGACACCAGCAGGTAAGGCAAGATTTGAAAAAACATGAGATTGAAGTTTTTACCCTTATTCATCCTGGCATTCATCAGTAGCTCATTTCTGTCGGCCCAGGAGAAAGATTCTCCTTTGCGATACAATGCTGTGCAGGCGGCACAGTATGAAAAAGAAAAGACCTTTTTACCTCGCGAATCCCGCGGTGGTGGATCGATGGCACTTCCTTTTTTCGATGATTTTTCGCACTATTCTTTGCCGACCAACAATCCGACGATACCTGAGAATTATCAGCGCTGGTTGGATGACGCAGCATTCATCAATAGTACATTTCCAATTTCACCCATGACCATTGGTGTGGCCACGCTTGATGCGTTAATGGCGAATGGAAAACCATACGTTGACACGCTCTATTTTCCTTCGATCAATGATGTCTACCTCGATTGGGGAATTTGCGATTCACTCACATCGATGCCGATTGATTTGTCGGGCTATCTGCCTGAAGACAGCGTATTTCTTTCTTTCAGTTATGAATGTGGCGGAAGAGGGAACCAACCGGATGCTGATGGAATTTTGGGTGCGCTCGGCGATTCATTGGTGTTGGAGTTTTTTAGTCCGTTGCAGGAAGGCCAATGGTTTCGTGCGTGGGCTGTACAAGGTGGAATTGATGTGAATTCGTTTGATACAGCATTCGTGCACATTGCCGAAGATTACTTTTTACAGGACGGATTTCAATTTCGATTTAGAAATTATTGCACACGACATGGTGCGCTTGATCACTGGCATCTGGACTATGTAAATGTAGAAGCGAATTTTGATCCTTTAAGCGTGACGTATGATGAAGTGTCCATGCAATATGCCAACAACACTTTGCTGAACTTCGGATACACTTCTATGCCCTGGACACATTTTCTGGCGAATCCAGCATTGTACATGGCCTCAGAACTTACCTATTATCAGCGCAATCTCGGAGTGGATGAAAACATCGCTAGTCGATGGAGTGTGAATTTGGATGGCGTTCAGCAAATAGAAGGAGCTACCAATGTGAATGGATTTGGTAATGCGATTTCGGAAATAGTCACCACTGTGCCGTTAGAAAATTATATTTATAGCGCACCGGGCATTTTGGATTCGGCAACTTTTGATGTGTGTGTTTACTTCAATCAGACCGATGCACATTTGTCAAATGACACAGCATGTTTTGAGCAAAAGTTCACCAATTATTATGCATATGACGATGGCACAGCAGAGCGCGCGTATGGCATTCAAAGCGCCGGTGGCAAGGTGGCGATGAAGTTTGAATCGGAAATTACGGACACGTTGATTGGAGTGTATATGTATTTCATTCCGGTGCAATACCTCGCATCGGATCAATCGTTTATTGTGCAGGTATGGGAGGATGTAAGTGGTGAGCCCGGAGCATTGCTGACGAGTGAATTCGACAATTTCAATTTTTCACTTCCGGAATACCGCGCACTCGGACCGAATTCATTTGCTTATTATGCATTGACCAATCCCGTTGAAGTGTCTTCCGGTGGATTTTACGTTGGGTATATTCAGCAATCGGAAGTGTCATTGAATATGGGTCTGGATAAAAATACAGGTGCCAATAGCACCAAACTATTTTATCAATTGCAAGGACTTACTTCCTGGTCGGCATCTTCTGTGCAAGGCTCGATAATGATCCGTCCGGTGTTCCGCTCGGGATTGCCGGAGTGGGTGACTGTTGAAGAACACGAACTGATCACCGGTGAGTTTTATCCCAATCCGACATCCGGTGAGTTGTCTTTTAATATGAAAGCCGATCACGAAAAATATGATTGCAGCATCGTGGATGTGACAGGCCGCACAGTGATGCAACAAACGTTTGTGAACAATGGGATTATCACATTGGATATCGCGTCATTGGACAATGCATCGTATCTTGTCCGAATCTCATCGCAGGATGGTGAGCGGACGGTGATTAAACACATCGTTAAGAATTAAGAAGCCAGAAATCAGAGGACAGAAGACAGATGTCAGAACTCCGACCTCCGACCTCTGACCTCTGACTTCTGACCTCTGTCCTCTGACATCTGACCTCTGATCTCTAACAAAAAAAAGCATGCAAGAAGAACCGGACGATATCACAACAACAGACAATGACGATGATTTGTTTGAACATCATCGCATTGTGACAGACAAAGGGCAAGGTCTTGTCCGGATAGATAAGTATCTATACGACCGTTTGGAGAAAACATCGCGCACGCGTATACAAGATGCATGCGATGCAGGATTCGTGCGTGTCGCCGGCATACCGGTGAAAAGCAGTTACAAAATCAAACCAGAGGATGTGATCACCATTGAGTTGCCATATCCGATGCGGGAGGTGGAACTCATTCCGGAGAATATTCCTCTCGAGATTTTATTTGAAGATGATGATCTGCTCATACTGAATAAACAATCGAATATGGTTGTGCATCCGGGTCATGGAAATTACACCGGCACATTAGTAAATGCATTGATCTATCACTTTCAGAATTTACCGAAACGAAGCGATGCACATCCAGGACTCGTGCATCGTCTGGATAAAAACACAACGGGTGTGATGGTGATTGCGAAAACCGATTTTACGCTCACCCAATTATCAAAACAGTTTTTTGATCGCACCATAGAAAGAAAATATGTTGCATTGGTTTGGGGTGATCTTTCTGAAGATGGCACCATCACGGGCAACACTGGCAGAAGTATCAAAGACCGGAAAGTATTTACTGTTTTTCCGGATGGATTAAATGGTAAACATGCCGTCACACATTACAAAGTACTCGAACGTTTCGGTTATGTCACCTTGGTAGAGTGCAAATTGGAAACGGGCCGCACGCACCAGATTCGCGTTCACATGAAACACATCGGTCATACATTATTCGGTGATTTCGAATACGGTGGTGATCAGATATTGAAAGGAACCACTTTTGCGAAATTCAAACAATTTGTGCAGAACTGTTTCAACATCTTACCACGTCAGGCATTGCACGCTAAATCACTTGGCTTCACACATCCTGTCACAGGTGAGTGGATGTATTTCGAAAAGGAATTACCGGATGATATGCGGGAGGTGTTGGAGAAGTGGAGGAATTACGTCAATGCAAACACAAAAAACTGATTTTATAATGTGGCAATGTGATGATGTGCTAATGTGACGATGTGACGATGTGACGATGTGGCGATGTGACAATGTGATGATGTGACAATGTGGCAATGTGATGATGTGACAATGTGAGGATGTGATAATGTGGCAATGTGAGGATGTGGGAATGTGATCATGTGCTGATGCGATGATGTGTAAACAATCGCTCCTCCGAATTTTCAAATTTTCAAATTATCCAATCATCCCATCATCAAATCGTCAAATCATCACATCAGCACTTCACCACATTACCACATTACCACATTGCCACATCACCAAATCGTCACATCATCACATTGCCACATCAGCACATCATTTATCATGAGTCACCACGAACCGCTCCGTGCGTCTCGCGTTTCCATTTTCCATCATGAGTAAATAAATTCCATCATGAAGATTTGAGGTATCAATCACCTGTGCGGATTTTCCAGAACGTGATGTGAGTTGCGAGTTGATCAATAATTTTCCGGTGCTATCAAAAATTTTGAGGTCGCAGGTACCGGGAAATAAAAGTTCGGTGCTCACAATGATTTCATTCTGACACGGATTCGGGAAAATGTTTAACGCGATTTTTTGTGATGAAGTTTCTGCGATACCAGAATCAACGAGGCAACCCTGACTGATAAAATCTGCCAGCATTTTGATGTATGCAGCTTGTGTATAGATACCAATTTCAGTTACCGTCCATGAGTTTTGTGGCCAGCTGGTGTTCCAACTTTTCCATGATTTTTGAATGGGTTGATTGAGAGGAGGAGTGAGAGCCAATTCATCACACATCGCATTAAATTCCGGCGCACCACAATCGCCGCTGCAACATGCATCGAGCGAGTAAGTAGGATTTGGTCCGCCGGGAATAAATCCCGGAGCAGGACCGTAAACAGAAACACCTGCTTCATCCCAAAGAGTACTGCCATCTCCAAACCACCCATGGTAGATGGAGCTGACAGATTTCTCAGCACCATGCACCGACATATTGGTCAGGAAGACGGTGTTGTTAGGATTCACCCCATGAAAATAATGAACGAAACCAAAAGCCGCTTCGCGGTAATTCGATGCATTCGTTGCATCGAGATTGTAGTGATTCATATTTTGAAAAATATGAGACTGACGCGATTTGGTAGTGTTGCTTCCCCAGGTATAATTCTGATCGGCCATGTGAGCGATGTAAGGATCATCACCATTCAGGAAAGAAGGAAGATTGTCGTTGTTCCAATCGCTGACCGATTGAATGTATGCATCGTTGATGGCAGAGCTCACAGAAAGAGTTGCATCAGGATCGGCAGCGAAAAAGAGCAGTGCATTTTGCAAAGCAGATTCAAATGGATACACATAACCCCATTGAATGAGATGTGATTCGGCGTAATGATCTTCCACAAACGTTTTGTAAGTATCGTTGTTGGTGACATCATACAAATACACCGCAGCAGAAAATTTTCGAAGCCATACTTCGTATTCAGAAGGTTCCTGTTCACCACTCACGATAACGCCAGAATTGTAGAAAGTAATTCCCGGATGCGTATCGGCCCATTCCCAGGCAGCGATGGCGGCCAGTTCGAGTTGAATAGAGTAAGTACCGGTGAAGAGGGCAGAGGCACGAGCGAACATGGCTGCAGCAGATAATGTCGCAGCCGTTGTTGCAGGACCATACACACGATGCACATCATCCGAAGAAGGCGGACTTGATGCGTCGTATGATTCAGCGCCGACCATACACAAAACACTTCCATCTTCATTCTGCATTTTCAGTAGCCAATCCAATTCATATTTGATTTCATCTTTGATGTCTTCGATGCCATTTCCACTTTCGGGCAGATTAAAAAATTCTGTCCAGATTTCCGGATGCATGAGAGCAGCATCACAGAGATCGATCACCGGTTCAAAGGCGAAGTTGACATACTTATTGTAATCACCTGCGTCGTGCCATCCGCCGCTGAGATCACGCATTCCGGTGTTGTTGTCGTTGTAGGGATAACATTGTGTGTCTTGAAAATTTCCAGCGTGACAGACATCATCTGCCCATGCAGAAGTTGCAAACTCTGCATCTTTGGACATTCCACATCGCTGATAAAAAAAAGTACGGATCGCTTGAGTCATAGCCTCGCGATACACACACGAACTGATTTCAAAACGACCACTCGAAAGATCATTATTCATGTCGTTGATGTAGTAAGAACCTTCTGTTTCAAAAAATGAAAAGTCGAACCACCAGCATTTGTCACCGCTTTGTGTGTGCGTTTCATTATTGTTCCACACATAAGCCGTTCCGCTAAAAACGATTTCATCGGTAAACCAATCGCGCACCTGAATGGTATTGCCGGGTGTGTATTCATCATCGACATTGTAACCCGTTTGTGGATCAGAAAACACGGCGATTTTTCTGGATACGGGGAGATAGCCGAATTGATCGACGTGGATGTTTTGGGAGATGGTTGTTGGTAAGGCAATCATGAAAAGATTACACATCATCAGAAACAGAATGAGAATGGATTTCATGTTGAATGAGAATTTGATTCAAATGTAATGTACAGCAGAGAGTTCAATTATTGAAGGAAGGAAATGGAGAATAAATATTTAGGATTAAGGTGTGTATCCGCAAGGGCTTGAAACCACAAAGGACTCAAAGGAATTTCACACAAAGGTCACGAAAATTTGTATCCTCATTTACTGTTCTGTCAACTCATTTTTATTATGCAATGAAACGTGCTGTCTTGAAATTAGTGTGGCAAGATCGATGACATGAGTAGTAACATGAATTGTGAAAAGCTACTTCGGTGACGGCTTTGAGTTCTTTGTGTGAAATTCCTTTGAGTCCTTCGTGGTTTCATGTAGATCCGAACAAAAGGAGTAATCCGAAAATTGCATTTTTGATCAACGGGATGTTTGAGAATAGGATTAATCACAGCTAAAGACATTCACGCTTTCAAAGATGCAATTCAAATTTTTGGAAGAAAAAACTTATGCATGAAATTATCGAAATCCGGAATGTGTAAATCCCTCCTCATTCTCATTCTCAATCTCATCTCAGGGCCATAATTTCTTTTCCCGAATAAACTCAATCGTCGCTTCATTCAACAACCGATGCCCCGCCTTCATTAAATGCATGTGTTTTCTACTCCCCATCTGATCGCAGAATTTTTCACCAAGTTTAGGTGTGATGATCGAATCGAATTCACCGAAGATCATGTTGAAGGCAAATGCATCGTGCGAGCGGATATAGTTTGAGAGTAAGTTGAGATCCGGAAATATTTCTTTGTAGATGAGCCACGCATCATGCACCTGTTGGCGTTTTTCGCGTGTATCCAGATGAACATGCACAAAGCGATGAAGCTTGTTGTTCAACAAGCCTATTTTATTTAACCATTTTGCAATGCGAAAAAGCCAGGTGGGATTTTCAACGATGCTGCGGTACATGCGTCGGCCGATTTTTGTGCCGCTCGCAAATTTGTACAGCAGATTTATTTTTAGTCCATCCGGTGCGATGAGTAATAACGAACTGATTTTTTCCGGCATGATTTCCAACGTCACGAGACAAAGTCTTCCGCCCATGCTATAGCCAAGCAGGTGAACTTTGTCGGCGCCGATGTGATGGAGGAAAGCAGCAAAAGTATTTTTCCATTCTTCTTTGGTGAGTGGATCGTCATCGATGCGTTCTTCAGGAAATAAACTTCCTTCATGCGCGAAGAGATTTACGCTGATCAATTGTTGAGACGGCAAAAGAAGTTTTTCGAAGATTAAAAAATCTTCCGCTTTTCTACCAAATCCATGGAAACAAATGATTTTGGAATCACCATTTCCGGTCACGATATATTCTAATGTGAATGGGCCATATGTAAAAAGCGATTTCAAATGGCAGCGTTCAAAGGTTGACGAATCCAGTTGCGGATCATGTCGAGTCCAAAAGGTGTCATGATACTTTCCGGATGAAACTGCACACCTTTTACATCGAGCGTTTTGTGTTTGATGGCCATCACTATGCCGTCACCATCTCTGGCAGTGACGATCAGCTCGGAGGGAATGTTATTTTCATCGAGCACCCAGGAATGGTATCTGCCCACTTCGAAAGAGGAAGGCAATCCATTAAAAAGCGAATCGTCATTCTCGATAAAAATGGGTGTCGCAACACCATGACTGACTGTCGGCAGATTTTTCAGTTTGCCACCAAATGCTTCGGCGATCGCCTGATGACCGAGACAAACACCGAGAATACTTTTTGTACTTGAAAATTCGCGAATGACATCCATCGTAATGCCTGCCTCTTGAGGAAGACCCGGTCCGGGCGACAACAATATTTTATCGTATCTACGTATCTCATCGAGTGTCAGTGCATCATTTCTCACCACTTTCACTTCATCCTCACAAGCCTGCTCCACATAGTGAAGGAGGTTGTAAGTAAAGCTGTCGAAGTTGTCGATGAGGAGGATTTTCATTGGTAGTGCAAGTTATGAACTAAAATAAATCAGAATTTTCAGAATCGTGACGAAGGGTGATTTCAAATCAGTTTCAATCAGAATAATTTTTAAAAAATAAAATGAACATTGAAACAAACCACATATATTTGATCTGCCTATTGAGTCTTCAAAGTAATCCTGAAATTTTGTTTCTTTTTTTTGAGTGCGTAAAACATTGTGCAACTCACTTGTTTTATGATGCCAGAGAAGCGTAGTTTTTCGATTCGGTTATTTTCAGCTTTGATATAAAATACCTGAGAAGATTAGCAGCGATGAAACACACGGAACTGTTAACCTTTTAATTTTTTATACAATGAAGAAGTTCTTTTTTATTTTAACAATGGCAGTTTGCAGTTTGCAGTTTGCAATTTGCTGAAATTGCGTCGGCGCAGAATCAAAAACCGCTGGTCGTTAGTGAGCCAAAGTTTACTCAAGGCTTTCTGATTATGGATGGTTCCTATCCTGACGTTGCGGGTTGGCGAGTCAAAATTATTAAACGAGAATTCAATCAGAATGGATTTTGGCTGGATAAAATCGAAGATCAAATAGAGATTTATGGGATAAATTATTTTAAAATTCCGGGGGAATATTTTGTTGAGACAGCATCAGAAGAGTATATGTACACTGTTGAAGCATTTGATGAAAATGGCGATCAAATCGGAGAAGAGCCGGAGAAGTCATTAATTGGAGATGGTACAGCATGGATAGTTGGAGAGTATTGGTATTGCAATGGGCCAACTTTTGCTTTTGGTATTCAACAATTTAGGCATCCGAATGGTGGTCTTTATAATTATTCCTTCACTGGTGCTGCAGATTATTTTGATGAAAACATGGGGTTGTTTGGTGGCTATGTACCGTATTATGAATACATGTATTATGGCAGTTGGTACAACCATCATTTTTCAGGTGAGTGGTTGGATTATCATCTAATAGAAGAGACCGACTATCCTGCAGACCTGGGCACCACACCACAAAATCACGTTATTAACGCACCAGATGGAGGCACCTACAGGAATTCGGAGAGTGAATTGCTGGATCCGACCTTAGGAACAATAGTTGGTGTTCAAAAAACTCAGGGACCGTGGTTGAATGCCAGTGGGAGTCAAGCCTTGGCGATCACATCGGATTGGTCTGTTTTTGATCTGGATGGTGTTATTTCGAGATTCAATAGTTACTCAAATTTATCTGATTTTGTGAATAGTTCAGAAGCGAACTTGCATGTCGACAACTATCTTTTTTGTCCTCAAAGTAATGGTGGCAGTTTTAATCAATCAGCACACAATTGGTCAAGTGAATGTTTTGAAATACTTCCCAATCCTGTAATTTTCCCGGATGATGACTACGATGAAGATGGTGATGCCGATCAATATGATAATCAACAGTTGTTTGCCGATTGTCAAGGATTCAATTGGGCAGATATTCAAGAGTTCCTGGTTGTTGCTCACCGTGATGAAGTTCCAGTTGTCGTTGCACAATTTAAATATGCAGATTTGCATGACAATGAAGACAATATTGTGATGCCTACTTTCAATTTGAACCAGGGAATGTACTCTACGACTACGACATACAATGATGGTACATTTCAAACGTATTATTTTTCACTGGAAGATAGAATGACAAATACTTGCCCACTCTCTTCTTTTCTGGAAGCTACCATTTTTCCGGTGCCACTCACCTCAAATAATTATAGTATTCATTTGGTTTCAACATCCAAATTGAAATTCATCTATGAGGTTTTGGATACGAACGGCAATATTTTATATACGACAAAATTTGACATTGCCGCAAACCATAATCAGAATCACACAATAGAAAGCCTTACGATTCCTTCCGGAATCCAAATTCATCGGTTTACATTTGCTGATGGCTCCGTGAAAACAATTGAAACATCAAAATAAAATTTATCATCCAAAGTCCGGATGTCCGGACTTTGGATTTATTTTCATTCACATGAAAGCAACAGCTTACCTTCTTGTCTTTTTATTATTTCTGCTTGAAACAGCCAATGCTATGCCACCCGATCCCATGAGAACCTTCGGCTCCTTTTTCGGCGGTAGTAATCCAGATGATGTCTCTTCGATGGTACTAGACGAGGTGGGAAATATTTATGTATGCGGCATTACTCAATCTGTTGACTTACCGACTACGAACGAATCGCATCAGCAGTACTTTAGTGGTGGTCCAGGAGTCACGGATGGATTTATTGCGAAAATCAGCAATACAAATGAATTGATGTGGTGTACTTATTTTGGCGGAAGCGGACCAGACTACATCAATGATATCGCTTACATGAACGGTAAATTTTATATTACCGGACGCACTGGCTCAAGCTCAAACATCGCTTTATCTGGTTCGTACGACACTGACATAAGCGGGCCAGTCAATTGTTTCATAACTTGTTTCGATTCAGAAGGCATATGCAACTGGTCTACTTATTATGGTGGAAATGGTTATGATAGTGGTCGTTCGATTGTGGCTACGGTTGAGGATGAAATTTATGTTGGTGGAAGAACTAGTTCAGCTAGCGGTATTGCGACTACGGGGGCTTATAAAACTCAATTGGATGGGTCTGAGGATGGGTTTTTACTTAAAATGAGTTCATTGGGAATACCAATTTGGTGCACATATTTTGGCGGAGACAATGGTGATGGTTTCGCTTCTTTAGATTTGGATGAAGTGGGTAATGTTTACATAACAGGATCGACGCAATCCACTGAAGGAATCGCTTTCGGAAATGCGATGGTTAATGAATTCCAGGGTTTAGCTGATTGTTTTATTTCAGCTTTTAGTTCGGGAGGTGAATTGTTATGGGGAACCTACTACGGTGGGGATCAGGGAGATGAACCATTTGAAATCAAGTGTTTTGGAAATATGCTTAGTGTTACCGGAACGACATCCAGTCTGGATGGGATTGCAATGGCTGCTGATGCATATCAGGATACATATGGAGGTGGTCTTACCGACGGTTTTTTATTAGAGATCAATGTAGCAGGAGATTTTTTATACAGCACATATTTGGGAGGTGCCGGCCAGGAAAATTTCTTCTCGATTGAAACTCAAGAAGGAATGACAATACTTGGTGCTCAAAGTTCTTCAACAAATCTTGCAACTGCCGGCGCATATCAAACATCTTTAGATGGAATCTATGATGCATTGATTATGGCTTTCGATGAAGATCATCAGTTGTTCTACTCAACATACTACGGAGGCGTCAATTCAGAGTTTGGAATGGATGTATTACAACACGATGGAAAACTTTATTTGTTGGGTGAATCATCAAGCCTGGATGGCATGGTTACTCCTGATGCTTTTCAGTCAGATAATGCGGGATTCGGTGATGCATTCATTGCTGTATTTTCTGAGTTAGTTGGAATCAATGAAAAGACGAAATATCCAATTCAGATCTACCCCAATCCTTGTTCTGATTTTATCCAGGTCAATTCCAAAGAAAAAATCAAACAGCTCGAACTTTTTGATATGGCCGGAATGCTGGTGAGTCGCCAAACTCTTGCTCAAATGAATACTTGTTTGATCGACATTTCTCATATCGCCGGAGGTGCCTATGTTATTAAAACAAGCACAGAAAGCGAAATTCACTCCTCCAAAGTTTTTGTAGTCAAGTAAAACTTAATTTTTCTCACCTCTCACCTCTCACCTCTCACATCTCACTTCTCACTTCTCGCCTCTTATCCACATCTGTTCAAAACCAATCTTTTTCCCAACAAGAAGACGGGGCTATCTTCGCCCCCGGTTAATCACCCAATTTTACACTTCATTTTGATTTAACTGACTGGCTGCACGTAAGTAAGGTTCCGGTCAGATAAAAAAAAAATGCCCAAAGACAACTCAATCAAGTCGGTACTGATCATCGGTTCAGGACCTATCGTCATCGGACAAGCATGCGAATTTGACTACAGCGGATCGCAAGCTGCACGCTCTCTTCGTGAAGAAGGAATCGAAGTCACACTCATCAACAGCAATCCAGCAACCATCATGACCGACAAGGTCGTGGCTGATAATGTGTACCTGTTGCCGCTCGAAACGGAAAGTATTCTCCGCATTCTCGAAGAACATAAAATCGACGCGGTGTTGCCTACCATGGGCGGACAGACTGCATTGAACCTCGCCATTCAATGCGAAGAAATGGGCATCTGGAAGGAATACGGAGTACGTATGATTGGTGTGGACACGAAAGCCATTGAAATCACAGAGAATCGCGAATCGTTTAGGGTGTTGATGGGTGAAATCGGAATTCCAATGGCGCCGCAGCGTACAGCCAAAAGTTTTTTGGAAGGAAAAGAAATCGCTCAGGTTTTCGGATTTCCACTTTGCATTCGACCATCCTTCACGTTGGGCGGAAGTGGAGCTGCACTTGTTCATAGTCAGCCGGAGTTTGATCAATTGCTCGACCGTGGATTGCATTTGTCGCCCATTCATGAAGTGATGATCGACAAAGCACTCATGGGATGGAAAGAATTTGAGCTCGAACTTTTGCGTGATGCGAATGACAATGTCGTGATCATTTGTTCGATTGAAAATTTTGATCCGATTGGAATTCACACCGGAGATAGTATCACTGTCGCTCCGGCAATGACATTGTCAGATACAACGTATCAAAAAATGCGTGACATGGCCATCAAGATGATGCGTGCCATCGGGAATTTTGCCGGAGGTTGTAATGTGCAGTTTGCTGTAAGTCCGGATGAACGTGAAGACATCATCGCCATTGAAATCAATCCGCGTGTGTCGAGATCTTCTGCATTGGCGAGTAAAGCAACGGGATATCCGATTGCGAAGATTGCATCGAAACTGGCGATCGGTTATCACCTGGACGAATTAAAAAATCAAATTACCAAATCAACGTCAGCCATGTTTGAGCCGACGCTCGATTACGTGGTAGTGAAAATTCCGCGATGGAATTTCGATAAATTTCCCGGAAGCAATCGCGAACTGGGATTGCAGATGAAGAGTGTCGGTGAAGTGATGGGCATTGGCAGAAGTTTTCAGGAAGCTTTGCAAAAGGCATGTCAGTCGCTGGAAATAAAACGCAACGGACTTGGAGCTGATGGAAGAGAATTGCGCGATCAGGTGCAATTGATGGCGTCACTGGAAAAGCCATCCTGGAACAGACTTTTCCATGTGTATGATGCAATCAAGTTGGGAATTCCTTTCAAGACGATTCAAGAAAAGACACGCATCGACAATTGGTTTTTGCGTCAGATAGAAGACATGATCCTCACGGAAAGACGTGTGGAAAAATTTAGCATTGATACCATACCGCGTGATGTTTTGTTTGAAGCAAAACAAAAGGGATATGCCGACAGACAAGTAGCGCATCTGTTGCGCTGTCTCGAAAGCGAAGTGTATAAGAAGCGTGCAGAAATGAAAGTAAATCGTGTCTACAAATTGGTAGACACCTGCGCAGCGGAGTTTGAAGCGAAGACACCATATTACTACAGCACATTTGATGAAGAGAATGAAAGTGTAGTCAGTGACAAGAAAAAAATTATTGTACTCGGTAGTGGTCCGAACAGAATAGGGCAGGGGATCGAGTTTGATTATTCCTGTGTGCATGGGGTATTGGCTGCGAAAGAATGCGGTTATGAAACTATCATGATCAACTGCAATCCGGAAACGGTTTCAACAGATTTTGATACGGCGGATAAACTGTATTTTGAACCTGTTTTCTGGGAACATATTTATGACATCATCCAGCATGAAAAACCGGAAGGTGTGATTGTGCAGCTCGGTGGACAAACGGCATTGAAGCTTGCAGAAAAACTGCACAAGTATGGAATCAAAATTATTGGGACGGATTATAAGTCACTGGATCTGGCAGAAGATCGTGGAAGTTTTTCTACACTTTTAAAAGAAAATAATATTCCGTATCCAAAATTCGGTGTGGTAGAAAATGCTGAGCAGGCAGTTGAGTTGTCACGGACTCTGGGTTTCCCATTGTTGGTTCGTCCCAGTTATGTGCTGGGTGGTCAGCAGATGAAAATTGTGATCAATGAAAAAGACCTGGAGCAACATGTATTGAAAATTTTGAGCGATTTGCCGGGTAACAAAATTTTGCTCGATCATTTTCTGGAAGGCGCGATAGAAGCAGAAGCAGATGCGATCTGTGATGGAGAAGACGTCTACATCATCGGTATCATGCAACACATAGAACCAGCAGGAATTCACAGTGGTGATTCATATGCTGTGTTGCCACCATACAATCTCGGTGATTTTGTGATGACACAAATTGAAGAACACACGAAGACGATTGCAAAGGCACTGAATACAGTTGGTCTCATCAATATTCAGTTCGCGATTAAAAATGATTTGGTGTACATCATCGAAGCAAATCCAAGAGCAAGTCGCACGGTACCCTTTATTGCAAAAGCGTATGATGAACCTTACGTCAACTATGCAACAAAAGTGATGTTGCGTGCGAAGAAGGTGAAGGATTTTAATTTCGCACCGAAGCGCAATGGATATGCAATCAAAATTCCGGTATTCAGTTATGAAAAATTTCCTGAAGTGCAGAAGGAACTTGGACCTGAGATGAAAAGTACCGGTGAAGCAATTCGTTTCATCAAAGATTTGCGTGATCCATTTTTCCGACAGGTTTATTCAGAGAGAAATCTTTATTTGAGTAAGTAGATTTTACGGACTAGAAGTGTTGTGCGTGTTCGCTTGAAACCACCACATTGTGGCAAGCAACGGCACAAAGGAATTTCACACAAAGGACACCATTTGATTCAAAGTGTTCTATTTGCGAATTCTGGCTTTTGGCCACAAGGAAAACGTCTCAACTCATGTGATTACTCTTTTATAATTCCCACAGTTCGTGTAAAATCACCGGCGATCACTTGCAATTGATAACAACCTGCAGGTTGCGGTTTCATATCAATACTTGTTGTTCCTGATTTGAAGATAGGAGAAGTTTGATCGGCAATGAGTTTTCCACTAGCATCAAAAATGCGGTAAGAAATTTTTCCGGTATTCACTCCACTCAATTTCAAATTGAATGATTCACTGAATGGATTTGGAGAAACCTGAAATACAATTCCATCCAATGTTTCGATACCGGTGATCATTGAAGAAGCATGACTTACGCATCCATGGGCATCAATAATTTCTGCCTCGTAATTACCATCAATAGTAATATCCGAAAGGTCTTCATCAGTAGAAGTAAAATCGGAAGGTCCTGTCCAATTTACTTCATAAGGTTCGGTGCCACCTGTGATATCGAGGTTGATAGTTCCATTGCTGCCATCAGAAATACCGGTGCTTGAACTTACGATTGCATCCAATACCGCAGAAGGCTGCTCAATCACGTAGGTGATTGAAGCAGGCAGGGAGCATGCTTCATCCGAAGAAATCGTGACGATGTATTCACCCGCAGGAAGGTTGGAGATGTCTTCTGTCAATGGACCATTGTCCCATTCGAAAGTGAAATTATTTCCACCGGTGATGTCCGTTAAATCGATAGCGCCGGTTTCATTGTTGAAGCAATCTACATTTGTCACAATAGCAGTGCCGACATTCGGTGAAGTAACATTCAGAACATTCACATTGATGGCACCGTTAGCACACAGTGGTGCAATTCCTTCGTCACAGACAGTGTATTCAATCGTCACAAAATTGCTTCCTGTGAGTGATGCAGTGTAATACAGATTGTGAGATGACTGATCAAACAAGAATGTGCCTTCACCCGGATCCGAAATTTCGATATTCAAATCAGCATCTGTATTCTGGATATCATTTACCAATTCGTTCAATGAGATATTCACTGAACCGCCCTGACACAAATTCGTCGAGGTGTTCAAAGCAACAGGAGCTGTATTTTCTTCTCCCGGTTGAACTACGTAAATGGTGATCATGCCCTCGTCGCATACCGCGCAAGGATCGCAAGCATAGTAGGTGACATAAAACGTTCCGAAAACTCCATCATTCGGCAAGTAGGTATAGGTTCCGTCATCGAGAAGATCAAACGTACCATTCGATTCATCCACCAAAACGAAGTAGTGAAGAATTTCTCCATCGGGTTCTATTTCGTTGTCGAGCAATGAGCCACTCACCAGTGTATTCATCAGCACTTCGATACTTTCATCCACTGCGATGGGATTGTCATTCATAAAGTCGACTTCGAAAATGATTTTGGTCGATACACAAACATTTTGAATATCACATACCGTGTAAGTCACTGAATCCATTCCTGAAAAATCTGGCGTTGGAGTATATTGAAAATCACCACCTGGAGTGAGGATGAAATTTCCATGGAGTGCGCTGATAGAGATGGAGTAGGTGAGCACATCGCCATCCGCATCACTATCGTTGAGCGCAAGATCGCCATTGCCGTCGAT
>JANOVT010000205.1:0-4953 GCA_031417525.1 Flavobacteriales bacterium
TCGCTCATGTTACTTGATGATGTTATAGACCACCAACGTAACACAAAAAGGGCAGGTCCTCGGACCCGCCCTTTATTTCATCAGATTATTTTAGTCGGACAATAATGAAATCATTTACACAGATTTTGCGGATTTATGCAGATTCATCTTATGAGAATCTGAAGAATCCGCTAAAACAGTAAAAACTGGTTGATCGAAACAAGGTCGAAGCGAATGTAACTTGCGCTCCGTATGATGGAACTACTCACACCTGGGGCATTTGCCGACTACGAAATGATCGATTGCGGCAATTTCGAAAAGCTGGAACGATTTGGCGAATACGTCACTATTCGTCCGGAGCCACAGGCTGTGTGGCCTCGCATCCTTCCTGAATCGGAATGGAAACGTCAGGCGCATGTGAAGTTTATCCAGAAAAACAGCAATAGTGGCGAGTGGCAGAAGCTGCGCAAAATGCCAGATCAATGGCGCATGCAGTATCATCTGCCAAATAATGAGGCCATCACCTTCCGACTCGGACTCACATCATTCAAACACGTCGGCATTTTTCCGGAACAGGCTGTGAACTGGGATTACATCGTGGAATGCCTGGGCACGATGAAAACAGCTAAACCCAAAGTGCTCAATTTATTTGCTTATACCGGCGGTGCTTCGCTTGCTGCAGCAACAACCGGTGCAGAGGTAACACATGTTGATAGTATCAAGCAGGTCATCACGTGGAGCAGTGAAAACATGCAGTTCAGCGGACTAAAAGACATTCGCTGGATGGTGGACGATGCGTTGAAGTTTGTGCAACGTGAAGTGCGAAGGGAGAATACCTACCATGGAATCATTCTCGATCCTCCAGCCTTCGGTCACGGACCGAAAGGAGAGAAGTGGAAGCTGGAAGAAAACATCGCTGAGATGGTGCAATGTGTTTTGCAACTCCTCGATCCCAAAGAGCATTTTTTAATTCTCAATGCATACTCACTTGGACTATCAGCATTGGTTCTTGAGAATTTACTCAAATCAAAGGCTGGTAAGAAACTTCATATCGGTGAACTTTACCTGAACGCAAAATCTGGTGTGAAACTTCCTCTGGGTGTATTCGGAAGGTTTTGTAGTAACGATTAGTCAGCAATGTAGAGGATCAGAAATCTGCTTTAGAACTAAAACAAAGAATTGGCTACGACATATTTCGGATGAACGTATTAGGACTCATGTGCTTGAAACCACAAAGGACTCAAAGGAATTTCACACAAAGAAATCACAAAGTTTTTTTTGATTTTTTTGAAGTTTCGAGGACTTCAATGCATAGCGAGCATGGCAACGAGCCACCTACTGATCTGATTAGCCTATGCTTGCAGGTCAAGACATTTTTTGGAATTTCAATTTGCTCAAAATCGATGATGTATTTCTTCTTAGAATCATTCAATAACGAAATGGAGATATTGTGTCCTTTGTGTGAAATTCCTTTGAGACCTTTGCATGCCACTATGTGGTGGTTTCAAGCCTATGGTTTCAAAGCCGTTATTCCGATCGAAATTTTATAAAACTCTATGAGCCAACTTTGAAATGGTTTGAGAGACCTTTAGAAAATAATTTCAAAATCGGATTCAAATGATGTAATTCAGACTCCGTTGTTTTTCACCACATTCGCAAAGAATGAAAGAACTCGAAGATTTCGACTGGTTTCCTGAAATTCTGCGCAACCAGCAGACAGAATTTATTGGGTATGTTGTTACGAGGTTTCATATCTATCAAACACTTCAGCGGTATTTGCAAAGCAGAATTCCGAAAGGAAGTTCAATAGTGGATTTATGCTCCGGCAGTGGCCAGCCGGCGATCAGTTTGTTTTGCGGAGACGAGCATTATGACACTTTGGTATTAACGGATAAATTCCCTAACAAAAACGATGCAGTTGATGACGGTTGTTTTTATGATCCGTCATCACAGGATGTTCTTGAAATGAATTTTGACAAAAAGAATATTTATACCATGTTTAATTCGTTTCACCATTTTAAGGATGATGAACAATTGAAATTGATTCGCAGAATGCGAGCTTCGGGAAGTGAGGCATATTTTGTTGAAATACTCAGTCCCGATCTTCTATGTTTTTTGAAAGTATTGGCAATGACCACCGTCGGCCAAATATTCCTCGCTCCATTTGTCAAACCGTTTTCCTGGTCTCGTTTGTTTTTTACCTACATCATTCCGGTCAACATCCTAACGATTGCATGGGATGGAATCGTTTCTGTGTTGAAATCCAAATCAGTGAAAGCATACAGGGAACTTCTGCAAAATGAAAATTTTAGAGTAAATGTTATAAATATCAGGGGCAGACTTCAGTCTATTCTTGTTATTCATGTAGAAAGGCACCATGAAGCGAATAGCAGTACTCTGGAAATTTAGCAGACCGCATACCATTGTCGGTAGCATTGTCAGCATTCTGACTCTTTACCTCATCGTGATTGATACTCACCACGTCCATCAATTTCAACTTCTATTTTTGGCTCTCGTCATTGGTGTTTCGAATAATGTTTTTATTGTCGGGATCAATCAAGTCGCGGATGTTGAAATAGATCGGATCAACAAACCTGAATTGCCGATTCCATCAGGAAGATTGAGTATTCCTCAAGCCAAAGTCATTGTTTTTGTTTGCCTTGTCTTGAGCCTTGTTCTTGCATTTTACGTTTCGGTTTATCTCTTCCTGATTATTTTACTTTCATCCATTATAGGCTGGGCTTATTCTATGCCACCGCTTCATTTGAAAAGACATCATTTGTCTGCCGCTCTGGCGATAGCGACTGTGCGCGGTATCTTGATCAATGTCGGTGGATTTCTCGTTTTTAACTACATCGTCAATGGTTCATTGGAAATGACTTTGAATGTGCGCATACTGGCGATGTTCATTTTCGTCTTCAGTATCGTGATCGCCTGGTTCAAAGATCTATCGGATGTGGAAGGTGATGCGAAGTATAATATTCGGTCACTGGCGGTTAACTATTCGATCAAGCCCGTTCTCGTTGGAGGGCATGTTCTGCTGGGGCTGGCTTATGTTGTTACCATATTACTTTATGCGAATCAATTCACTTCGAACAACTCAGAAACGCGCGATCTTTTTTACGGTCATCTGTTGTTGCTGGTTCTTTTTATAGTCAATGCGTTTAGCATCAAATTGTCAGAAAAATCTTCCATCAGAAAATTCTACAAACGATTTTGGCTCTTCTTTTTCGCTGAATACCTTTTGTACCTTTTTGTTTATATGGTAAAATAGAGTGCGAATTTCAATCCGCTTATTTCCTCTGCTCCTAAGACGTACTCTGCGTCGAATAGAAGCGAAGCTTCCTTAGGTATCAATTTTCTTCTGCTGCATCCACCGGTTTATGCTTCGATCTATTCAACCGATGCTCCAATGAAAAATAAGCAACAATCAAAGCAATGAAGACGAGCACAGCTCCTGCAACGAATGCCGCACCGGGAAAATAAATGTCTGAGACTTTTGTGAAGTGCCTGAAAATTCCGGCCATCATCAATGGACCGATGATCGCAGTGATACTCACAACACTTGTAATAGTACCTTGCAATTCCCCTTGTGCATTGGCAGGAACTCCGGCTGTCATTATGGATTGCATGGCAGGACCGTTGATTCCTCCCAGACAATAAGGAATGATCGCCAACATCATATAAAATCCGGTTGGTGCAAAGCCAAATGCAAGAAGTCCCGTGGTATAAAGTGCGAGGCCAATCAGTACCGCATTTTGATTCCCGATGCGCGGATTGACGATTCTTACAAGAAATCCCTGCACAAAGGCAATCAATATTCCTACAACCATCATTGAAACACCGATCATGTTTTCATCCCACTTAAATTTCAACATGGAATAAAACTGCCAGTTCGACATCACTGCTTGCGAAGCGAGGTACAGCAGAAAAAAACAAATGAGCAATCCGAAAATGGTTTTATAACGATACAGATGCATCAATGCGCCGACGGGGTTCGCACGTTTAAAATCGAATCGACGGCGGTTTTGCATCTTCAACGACTCAGGCAAGATAAAATAGCCGTAAAGCCAATTGCAGAAAGACAAAATAGAACAAGCAATAAAGGGTGCTTTGACACCGAAGTTTGAAAGCAAAGCGCCAACACCGGGACCAATGATGAATCCCATCCCAAATGCTGCGCCCAACATACCAAAGTTTTTTGAACGGTTTTCTTCTGTGCTGACATCAGCGATATAAGCTTGAGCTGTAGTGAAACTGGCACCTGCAGCACCGGCGATAATCCTTCCCAGAAACAACCAGCCTATCGTAGGAGCGAAGGCAAGCAGGATATAATCAAGTCCGAATCCGAAGAGCGAAATCAACAAGATGGGCCGTCTGCCATATCGATCGCTCAAACTTCCCAAAATAGGCGACATCAGAAATTGCATCAGAGCAAACCAGAACATCATCCAACTGCCAATTACTGAAGCCCTGACTTCATCGCAGTTTTCCATTCCCATGATGAGTTTTGGAAAAACCGGTATGATGATGCCAAAGCTGATCGCATCGATCAACACGGTGATCAAAATGAAAATAAGAGCGGGCTGGCGTTTTTTAGACATGATGTAAAAGTGGCGGCAAAAATACAGAATGAGAAAGAGAACGGGAATGAGAACGAGAATGAGGAGTTTATACAACTGATCAATCTTGCAGAATCCTGATTTACAATCTCATACTTTGCAATATTTCTTTTCGTATCGCCATTACATCTACGCATCGGGGAAGGATTGGCTTGAATCGATGACTTCCATATTCCAAATTTTCATATTATTAAATCGGATGAACGATTTAATGCGATTTGCTTGAAACCACCACATAGATTCTGTGTTCAATGTCAAGTATTTTTTAATAAATTTGTTCTATAGGGCGGCCAAGAGCCAGCTCGGTAGGGTCAGTCAGCGATGACTGGCCCGATTTTTTTAATTTCATTGT
>JANOVT010000206.1:0-11666 GCA_031417525.1 Flavobacteriales bacterium
AGGCAAACGCAACCAGTGGTGTTGGTATCGATCCTAAAAGTATCAAAGCCGGCATTTATGAATGCCTGGTCAATGATGTGAAACCGAAGGATCTGATTCTGACGACGGAAAACCCAAACCTCGATCTTATTCCTTCACACATCGATCTGGTAGGTGCTGAGATTGAACTCATCAATATCACCAACCGTGAGTATATGATGCGCACGGCACTCGCAACTATTCGCGATGATTACGACTTTATCATCGTTGATTGTTCACCTTCACTCGGACTGGTAACTGTAAATGCCCTCACAGCATCCGACGCTGTGATCGTGCCGGTACAGTGCGAATATTTCGCACTTGAAGGACTCGGTAAATTACTGAACACTATAAAGATTGTGCAGCAGAAGTTAAACACCGACTTGACCATTGAAGGAATCCTTCTGACCATGTACGATTCACGTCTTCGTCTGAGTAATCAGGTGGTGGAAGAAGTGAAAATGCATTTTCAGGAAATGGTTTTTGATACCATCATTCACCGCAATACAACTTTAGGTGAAGCACCAAGTTTTGGCCAAACGATCCTGATGCACGACGCAGCATGCAAAGGTTCAGTGAACTATCTGAACCTCGCACGTGAAGTTCTCCAGAAGAATGAGATGACAAAGATGAGTAATGACGAGAAATACATCAATATTGAAAATGGCTAAAAAACCAGCATTGGGTCGCGGACTAAGCGCCCTTCTTGAAAACGCAAACAGTTCAGGAAAAGAGAACACATCGAATAAATCAGCTTCAACTGTAACAGAAGTAGCTGAATTACCGGAGATCAAAACAGCGATTGAAATCGGCAATGTGGCCGGACCTATTTCATTGCTCCGCATTTCACAAATCGAAGCCAATCCGTTTCAGCCTCGTCAGGAATTTGATCCGAATGCCATGCGTGAGCTGGCTCAGAGTATCAAAGAGCTTGGACTGATTCAGCCTATCACTGTCCGAAAAATTTCCGCGCAGAAATTCCAGATCATCAGTGGTGAGCGCAGATTCCGCGCTTCTCAAGTAGCCGGACTCGACGAAGTGCCTGTTTACGTGCGCACCGCCAACGACCAGAACATGCTCGAGCTGGCATTGGTGGAAAATATTCAGCGTGAAAACCTCAACGCAATCGAAGTAGCAATCAGTTACAAACGATTGATGCATGAGTGTAACCTCACCACTGAAAAACTTGCTGACCGCGTTGGTAAGGATCGCACGACTGTGACGAATTATGTGCGACTGCTCAAGCTTCCTCCTGAAATTCAAATTGGTATCATTGAGAAAAAAATCTCAATGGGACATGCGAGAGCATTGATCAACACCGAACCGGAAGCTAAACAGCTGAAGATTTACAAACTCATTCTTGAAAAAGATCTGAGCGTGCGACGCGTGGAAGAACTGGCGAAGGAAGACGATGCGCCAAAATTGTTCAAGAATGAAAAGGAGATTTTGCCGCTCACGTTTCAAAAGATGCAGGCTGATCTCAAATTGAAATTCGGCAAAAAAGCTAAGTTGCAGCGCAATGAACATGGTCTGGGCAAATTGGAAATACCTTTTGCGACGGATGATGATTTGCAGCGCATCGTGGATATGCTGGAGCTGTAAGACTTTTTTTGATTTATATATCAAGTAAGGGCAGAAAATTTTCTGCCCTTACGCTGATATGGTGCCTGAAGACAACTTTGTCCAATAAGCCTAAATTTGCTCCACAATATCATTGCAGCCTGAGGGTTATGCCTTCTCACATTTTATATGATCCGGATCTATCTTCTCATTGCTTTTAGTCTTTCTTTTTTGATAAAAAGTCAGGCACAGACTGATACTCTGAGTGCAATAAAAGATAGTATTTTCATTCCGGACACGTCACGGTTCCATTCTGATTTCCGAAAGAAATTTAGCCTTCGTTGGCATCAATATCCCCATTCTCCTCTAAAAGCAACATTGCTTTCAACGTTTATTCCTGGTGCCGGACAGATTTATAACGGACATAAAAAGGAAGGCTCCGTGTTTAGAAAATATTGGAAAGTGCCAGTTGTATACGGCGGTATTGCTACTTGTATAGTTTTCATCGATTACAATACTAAAAAATACCGATTCTATAAAAGAGAGTATATCGCTTATGTAGATGGCGACGCTGCAACAGTTCCGACTATAGAGGCTAATCCTACACAACTGGACAAAGTGCAGGATCAATTCCATCGATGGATGGATGTAAGTTACATGGCGCTTGCCGGGGTTTATTTAATGCAAATCATTGATGCGAACGTGGATGCTCACCTTTTTTACTATGACATTTCACCGAAACTCAGTTTGCAATTCCACCCATCCGTGGTGTATACCGGACAAATAAAGCCGGGATTGGGGATGACCATGACTTTTTAATTTTGAAAGAACAAAAGAATTCCAAAACACTATGAAGATTGCGCTGCTGGGATATGGCAAAATGGGAAAAGAAATTGAAGCCGTGCTGTTGGAGCGCGGACATGAAATCACTTTGCGTTCGACAGCCTCTACCCCTTTTCTGCCAGCTGATCTAGCCGGCTCAGATGTCGCCATCGAATTTTCCGAACCTTCGAGCGCTGTCGACAATATTTTCAAATGTTTTGAAGCAAATTGTCCGGTGGTAGTAGGCACAACCGGCTGGTATACCCGCATGCCTGAAGTGCGTAACGAATGCCAAAGTGGCAACCACAGTTTGTTTTACGCTACGAATTTTTCCATCGGTGTAAATGTTCTTTTTCATCTGAATAAAGAACTTGCACGCGTGATGAATCAGTTCGATGAATACGAACCGGGGATTTTGGAAATACATCATCTTGCGAAACTCGACAAACCAAGTGGCACAGCCATTACACTGGCTGAAGGCATTCTGGAAAATTTTCCATCTAAAACAAAATGGGTGAATGAACTGGCGCAAAACAAAGACGAACTCACTATTATTTCGCAACGTGAAGGTGAAGTGCCGGGCACGCACGTAATCAATTACACATCGAGCGTTGATAACATCAGTCTCGTTCATCAGGCCAATAACAGAAGAGGCTTTGCTTTGGGTGCTGTAAAAGCAGCGGAATGGCTGAAAGAGAAGAATGGAATTTTTACCATGAATGACATGTTGAAACTGTAGTTTCGGTTATCGCACATTAGTTCAGATTATTAGAACCTGATTGAGAATACAGTTTGAATTATTGAAAATTACATTAAAAAAAAAAACGCAAATCCGCAATTGAAATCTGCGTGAATCTGCATGAAATAAAACACATATGATACCCTGGATTTTCCTCATCGCATTATTGGTCATTTACTGTGTGACACTTCCGAAATTGCTTCAGCGAGCTGGTCTGAGCGCAACTCTCGGTTATATCCCGATCGTTAACTTTTTTCCATTTTTGAAATTGATCAAACGCCCTTGGTGGTGGTTTTTTCTATTGATCTGTCCGGGTGTGAACCTGTTGATGATGGTTGTGATCAATGTGGAACTGGGAATTGCCTTTGGAAAAAGAAGCACAAAGGATCAATGGCTGTTTGGAGCTTTGCCCTGGTATGCATTGCCAAATCTTGCATTCAAAGAAACATCTTCGATTTACATCGGCGCCCGCGACTGGACAGGTAAGAAAAAAAGCATGATGCGAGAATGGGGCGAGGCGATTGTTTTTGCCGTTGTTGCGGCTTCAGTCATCCGCACATTTTTCATTGAGGCTTTTACCATACCGACACCTTCTATGGAAAAAAGCATGTTGGTGGGTGACTATCTTTTCGTAAGTAAAATGAGCTATGGTGCAAAGATTCCTCAGACACCGGTTTCTGTTCCTTTTGTACACAATGCACTTCCCGGCGGAATGAAAAACAGTTATGTTGATTGGTTCAGTCTCCCCTATTTCCGCTTGCCCGGATTTGGAGACGTGGAAAGATTGGATCCTGTGGTGTTTAATTTTCCGAATGGTGATACCATCATGGTTGATCCATTTTATGCAGGACATGATTACTTCAGTTATGTGCGAAAAGAAGGAATGTTCCTTGCCGGTGGTTATGACAAATACAAATTGAGCCCTGGTAAATACGATCAGATGGCACGTGATAATTTTGACCTTAAACACACATGTAAAATCTGCGCAAGAGAAAAGGGTGTCAAAAATTATCCGATATCCGGTATTCGCGCCAGGCCAATGGATAAAAAAGAAAACTACGTGAAACGTTGTATTGGTCTGCCGGGCGACAATTTGAAAATCGTGAATCGCCAGGTTTTCGTGAATGAAGAAGCGGTAGAAAATCCAAAGGATCTGATGTTCAGTTATATCGTACGAGTAAAAAATGTGACTACGCTCGATAAGATCTATGAAGAGTTTAAGGTGAACATCAATGATCGTCGGAATGGCACAGATGAAGCCGGAAATCTGGCCACCTATTCTTCTTTTACGCAAGAAGCTTATGAAAAACTCACGACATGGTCAGAAGTAATTTCAATCGAAGTAAACAACGACACGATCAACGATGAACCTCTCGCTTTGTATCCAAATTCGATGCTTGAGCCATTCAACACCTGGACACGCGACAATTTTGGTCCGATTCATATTCCGGCCAAAGGTGAAACCATTGAATTAAATGTGACGAATACTGCTTTGTACAAACGCGTCATAACAAGCTATGAAGGCAATCTGTGGGTAGAACGTGATGGCGGAATTTTCATCAATGGTCAGCCAGCAACAAGCTATACATTCAAACAGGATTACTATTGGATGATGGGAGACAATCGTCATCAGAGCGCCGATTCGCGCTATTGGGGTTTTGTACCAGAAGATCATATTGTAGGTAAACCTGTATTCACCTGGTTCTCGAAAGAAAGTATAGAATATCAGGAGACAGGTGAGATTCGTTGGAATAGAATGTTCAGAACGGTGGATTGATTCGCTTCGCTCATATTCGACGCAAAGGACGCAAAGGGGCAGAGAACGCAGAGAATTACTGCAATTTTTTTGTGGTGATTCCATCAACCGATATTCTGACTCATTTTGAAACTTCAACTTTGAAAACAGCCATTACCGCTTAGATAATTCTTTGCGTCCTTTGCCCCTTTGCGTCCTTTGCGTCGAATATGAGCGAAGCGAATAGCCCCCCGCAGGTGATGTTATCTTGTTTTTCCCTTTCTTCGCAGATATGAAATGGATTAAACGTATTCTGATCAGCCTGCTCATTCTGATTGCTGCATCCTGCATCTTCATTTACTTCTGGCTCAACAGTTCGAAACCTCAATACGCGGGTGAACTTGATCTCAAAGGACTTCAGGAAAAAGTAGATGTTTATTTTGATGACTTCGGTGTTCCTCACATCTATGCTCAAAACAAACATGATCTCTACATGGCATTCGGATATGTGCATGCCCAGGATCGTCTGTTTCAAATGGAAATGCTGCGCCGAGCTGGCAGTGGCAGACTTGCGGAAATCATAGGTCGGCCATTATTGAAAGTGGACAGAATGTTTCGTTCACTTGGATTGGTTGAGTACGCTCAAGAATCTGCAGCTTATCTCGAAACGCAGAAAGGCACCCCGATGCACGATGATATCACAGCCTACCTGAGTGGACTGAATTATTTCATTGAACACGGCGATACACCGCCAGAATATTCGATCATCGGAATAGAAAAAACACCATTCACCGCGGAAGACCTTTATTATATCACTGGAGCAATGTCTTTCAGTTTTTCTCAAGCACAAAAGACGGAGCCTGTTATTGATTTCATTTCAAAACAATATGGAGATGAATACTTAAAAGACATGGGACTATGGCATGATCCCAAAGAATCTTGCATTCGTTCTACCAATGAGATTAAGAAAAAGGTAGTTGAACCTACCGATGTTATAGAACCGATGCCTGAATTATTGATCGGCGAAGTGAAGACAACTTCTGATCGCTCAGCAGCTTTGCAAATGGCTTTGGTCATGAAAGAAATTGAAGATCTACTTCCGTTTGCTCCACTCGAAGGAAGTAATTCATGGGTCGTTGGTGGAAAAAAAACAGAGAGTGGTGAAGTCATTTTTTGCAACGACACACATATCGGTTATCTGCTTCCACAAACGTGGTACGAAGCGCATCTTAATGCTCCCGACTTTGAAATGTATGGTCATTTTCTTTCCGGCGTTCCCTTTGCGCTGGTAGGTAAGAATAGAAATTTATCCTGGGGTGTCACTATGTTGTTGAATGATGACATGGATTTTTATTATGAAAAAGAAAATCCTTCGAACGCTGATGAATATTTGTATCGCGGACAGTCAAAAGCTTTCGTCACAAAACCACAGGTCATTAAAATAAAAGGTGAATCAGATACCACTATTCAAGTTCGCTATACGGAACATGGCCCGGTAATTAATGATGCGTTTGAAGGCATGTCGAATCAACAACCCATTAGTTTGTACTGGACCTACACAAAAATTCCGAACAGGACAGTCGATGCATTTTATGGGATGAACAATGCAAACACCTTTGATGAATTCAAAAGTTATCTGCCGAAAATTCACGCCCCGGGATTGAATATGAACTATGGCGACAAGAAGGGCAACATTGCCTGGTGGGCTTGTGCTTCATTGATTAAAAGAAATAAAAATGTGAATTCATGGACCATCCTTGATGGAGAAAAAGGAAATGAAGATCCCCTTGGCTACTATTCGTTCAATGACAATCCACATAGCATCAATCCTTCCTGGGGTTACATCTACAGCGCGAATGACTGGCCGCAGGCTATGGAATTTGAAGTTGCGAAAAATGCTGATTCAACATCGACGACAAATGAAATGGTCATCGAAAAGGTATGGTATCCGGGTTACTATAAACCACAATTCAGGGGTGACAGAATCAAACAATTGCTTGAAAGCAATGATAAATGGACAACGACTTCGATGCAAAATGTGATGACGGATCACATCAACACCACGGATTCAACTATGATGAGTGATTGGTTCATCGAACTAGAAAAGAATCCACTCTTTAGCGACAGTGTCTACTTTGATCAGTTCACTGAATTGTTCCATTGGGGTGGCACCTATGATCCGATCAATCCCTCACCTACATTCTTCAATAAAATGCTTTATCATTATTTGCACATGGCGATCGCAGATGAAATCGGAGAGGAACGATTCGGATTGTTTTTGCAGACACATCAATTGCAGCGAACACAAAAGGCATTGTACTACAATGAAAATTCTGCCTGGTGGGACATCAAAGGAACGATCAAGATTGAAAAACGTGAAGACATTTTGTTTAAAGCATTTTGCAAGTCGATTGAAGAACTCAAAGCACAACTCGGTGACAATCCAAAAGTTTGGAACTGGCGCAAGGCAGCGACTCTTGAATTGAAACACCCGCTCGGTGAGGTGGCCATCTTTCGTCCGTTGTTCAACGTTGGGCCAGAAGAAATTTATGGCGGCAATGAAACCATCCTGCAGTCAGGATTTAAACTGGATAGCACCGGTGAATACAAAGTTTTCTTCGGATCACAGATGCGCATAATCGTTGATTTTGCTAATGTGGATAGCAGTCTGAATGTTACACCTTGCGGTCAAAGCGGACATGTGATGAGCAAGCACTATCAGGATCAGGCGAAGAAGTACCGCGAAATGAAATTCAGAACGCAATGGATGGACAGAAAACGGATTGAACAATTCGAACATCTGGTTTTTACAAACAGTCCTTCCTGATGGTAGGTTAAAATCCTGATTGGAATTACCTATGCAGTATTGAAGACTTTCCTACCTTTAAAGATGCGTTATTAGCACAATAAACCAAACGACCGAAATCATGAAAACAAAAATTACTCTTGTGTTTTTGCTTTGGAGCGTCATTTCATTCTCTCAAACCATTCCAAATCCCGGATTTGAAACCTGGTCAGAACAAAATCTTTGGAGCGATCCAGTGCCTTATCAGACGCTCAATGTGCCCAGCTATTATAACAATGGTACAGCCAGCACGCAGCGTTCAACGGCATCTCACGGAGGAGAATATGCCGCCTTTATGCAAGCCCAAGGAACGCTGGGAATGGCAGATATTGGTGCAGTGTATTTGGGAGATCCCGGCTCAGTTGGTTTTGACAATCCACTTCCTTTTAGCGGAAGACCAGATTCATTGGTTTTCTGGCTCAACTACAACATCGATGATGGAGATCTGGCGAATGTTGTCATTATGCTTTTAAAGGACGGCGTTCAAGTTGGGAATACGTTGATCACTATTTCAGGAACAAGTGAAGACTATGAGCGATTTTCCAGCCCAATAGCGTACCTTAATGCGGAAATACCGAACCAGATGGGTTTTGCTGCTTATTCAACCTCTCAGTTTAATCCGAATCCTTCAAGTTCTATGTACCTCGATGATGTTGCTGTAGTCTACAATGAAGGTCAGGGAGATCAGATTCCCGGCGGTGATTTTGAGATTTGGAACGAAAGCAATGTTACGAATCCTGATGGTTGGGCGTCGAGCAATGTATTCACTTTGCCCAACGTCAGTGTTACTCCATCCTCCTTTGCTTATACCGGAGAGTTTAGCGCCAGAATCGAAAGTATGCCCTTAGGTTTTGACCCTGCGTCCAATTACGGATTTGTCATCCTGCAAGATTTGTTCAGTGATAATTGCGGTGAAGGAGAAATCGACTTGTTTGAAATTTATATTCCGTACAAAGTTTTCGGCTACTATATGTATACAGCATCAAAGGCAAGTGATGACAGTGCGTCTGTCTATTTCTCTTATGATAAATATGATCTCACAGGACCGGGGTGCACCAATATTCTTCAGTATGTCTTCTTTTTGCCTCCTGTAAATGAGTGGACCTACTTTGAGGTCGAAATGCCATACGAAGTATATAGCCAATGGTGTTTCAGTGAAAATCAACCACAGTTCTTCTCACTCGGTTTTGCTTCGACCAAAATCAATTTGGATGAAGGACCAAAAGGCTTGGCGGGTGGTGTTCTATTTATTGATGATTTACAAATGGATTATGAAAGTTGTTGGAGTGTACTGGAATCAGAACAAAATCAAATTCGGGTTTACCCAAATCCGGCAACCAACTATCTGACTGTTCAATCCCAAGGTGCCATCTTCACTGAATTTCAAATTTTGGATGTGACGGGCAAAATGATTAGGAGCATAAAGAGCGTTGGTTCGAATCAACGCATTGATGTTTCCGACTTGCCTCAAGGCTTATACACACTTCGCGCGCTGGCCATGGATGAAGTCACCTGCAAGTCATTCGTTAAAACAGAGTAATTCTTTGTTTCAGATAAACGTTTTTGAACTCAAGCGCTTTAACACGTTAAACCGATCATTGTTTTTCACTAATCTATTGTTGAGTCTTTTAGAGTCGGCCAGTCTTCGATCGTAACTTACACTGCCACAAGTCCGTATATTTGCAACAGAAATTGATTTTTATCTTTCAGGTTCAGCTGATCCTTCTCCATTCGCTGAATTCCGTCCCTGGACGTTTCTGGTCAATTCGACGCTGATACTATTCAGCCGAATTATTTTATAAAACATTTTTTATTACATGAATTTTGAATCCTTGGGTTTAATTGAACCCATACTGAAAGCCTTGCGCAATGAAGGCTATGAAAAACCAACACCTATCCAGGCCAGTGCGATACCTATCGTACTTGAAGGAAAAGACTTGTTGGGATGCGCACAAACCGGAACAGGTAAAACAGCAGCGTTCGCCCTTCCGATTATACAATTGCTGCACAACAAAAAACAACATCACGGCAAACCTGCCATCAAAGTACTTATCCTCACTCCTACGCGTGAACTTGCGATACAAATCGCTGACAGTTTTGAAGCGTACGGAAAATTTGCCGGACTTCACTCTACCGTTATTTTCGGTGGTGTCGGACAGCAACCACAAACCAATGCACTTCGCAAAGGTGTCGACATTCTTGTAGCTACACCGGGCCGATTGCTCGACCTGATGAATCAGGGCTTCGTCGATCTTCGTCAACTCGAAATTTTTGTTCTGGATGAAGCCGACCGCATGCTCGACATGGGTTTCATTCACGATGTGAAAAAGGTCATTGCGAAAATCCCGCAGAAGAGACAAACACTTTTCTTTAGTGCTACCATGCCTTCGGAGATTATCAAACTCTCCTCTTCCATCCTGAACAAACCGGTGAAGGTTGAAGTAACGCCGCAGGCTACAACAGCACAGACGATCAATCAGTCACTGTATTTTGTGGAAAAAGCAGAAAAGAAAAAACTGCTGATTCATTTGCTGTCTGATAAAAAGATCGAACGCGTTCTTGTTTTTACCAGAACAAAACATGGAGCTAACAAGGTGGTCAAAGACCTCGTGCAGGCTGGCGTTCGCAGTGAAGCGATTCATGGCAACAAGTCACAGAATGCACGTCAGCTTGCTTTGAAAAACTTCAAAGAAAAAACGACACGTGTGCTGGTTGCGACAGATATCGCTGCACGTGGAATTGATGTGGATGACCTCACACACGTAATCAACTATGAGATTCCGAATATTCCGGAAACGTATGTTCACCGGATTGGTCGCACAGGAAGAGCTGGCGCAAGTGGAATCGCAATTTCATTTTGCGAAGGTGAAGAGCGCACTTATTTGAAGGACATTCAAAAATTGATCGGACTTCAGATACCGGTTGTTACTGATAAATTCTTCTCATCGAGTCTACCACCACAAATGGATTCTGGCAATAGTCAGATCCGCAATCACGAACAAAAAACATCTTCTCAGCGCAGACCAGATAATGGTCGTCGCCCGGAAGGCAATGGTTTGAAGAAAAAGAAATTTTTCTTCCGCAAGAAAAGTTCGACTTGATGAATTGAAAACATAATTAAAGAGAAGCCTCTGCCTTCGGGTAGAGGTTTTTTTTTATGGCGCAGGTTTTTAAAGAATAATTCCGATTCTTCAAAATTGTTTCTCATAGCCATTGTCTGCACTGGCGTTGGCATATGCCAACAACATGCGTAGGCACGGGCTACGAAAAACAATTTTTGAACTGGCGAGCTTGTTACTAGGAAGCCCGCGCCATATGGTACTGCTCAATAGTTTGAAGGAATGTCTTTTGCGCACAACTGCGCAGCAGTTCAAAGCTTGTTAGCCCCGGGTTTTAACCTGGGGAAGTTTCCACGCGAATGGTTCAACCCCTGCGGGGGTGACTATATACCTGTTGCCGCAAATTAAGGTTTATACCCGTGATACCACTTTTCTATTTGTCTCCAATCCCAAAGCGCTTCTGTTTTCCAGCCCGCAGGAAACCCAATTGCGGAAATGTCTACCATTGGGTATTTTCTAAGAAGATTGTAAAGTCTTTTTTTAAAAGAGTGGTTTGGATTAATTGTGTTTAAGAAATAAAGTAACACGCAAAGAATTGAGTATGTTCTACTATTCACTAAGTAACTGGAAGGATTGCTTGGAACAAGTTTAGTTACCTTAATCCAAGTATTAGTCGTGGATGGCGGCAAAACCGGTTGAATGGCTAATATTCGATTCCATAACCTAGAGTGATGCGCGCATAAATTTCTTACATAAGCTAAAGAATGTATCCAAGCCTGAAAAGTGTTATCATCTAATCCAAAGTGTTTTGAAATATCTCTTCTTGCTCGTCCTGGCTTTAGGCGTTTATAGATATGCGATAAATGCGTCTACTCTTCTATACACCAT
>JANOVT010000207.1:0-4592 GCA_031417525.1 Flavobacteriales bacterium
CATTTACTGGATTTCGCAACTTCACACAACATCTTACAAAACAGCACGAGCCGTATGATGGGAGACTATCACGTACGGTTCTGTGAGAGGCTTAGGGGTGAAACTCCCCTTTGCCTACTCGGCGTGAAATTCCTTTGTGACCTCCGTGGTTTCAAGCCTTTCGACTAAAAGCCGTTATTCCGATTATCAAATTCTTTGAAAAGCAAAGTGAGCTATGCAATCCGCAATCCTTCCTGAATTTTACGTTCAGGTTGAAGTAGAATGATTTCGCTGTCACTGCCAACTGCCCCAAGAACAAGGCACTCACTCATAAATGTGCCGATTTGTTTCGGTGGAAAATTCACGACGGCGATCACTTGTCTGCCAATCAATTCTTCTTGCCGATACAATTTTGTAATCTGTGCGCTGCTTTTTCTTTTCCCTATTTCAGGTCCGAAGTCAATCAATAGTTTATAGGCGGGTTTCCTTGCACCAATGAATTCTTCCACCGACAAGATGGTTCCAACGCGCATTTCAACTTTTTCAAAGTCTTGCCAGTTTATCTGATCCATGCGCAATTATAACAAATCCTGGTTAGTTCACGCGGATTCCCGCAGATTGAAAGCCGGATTTCCGCAGATTTTTAAATAATCAATTCGTTATAGCCATTCTAAGAGCCTTCGGCTTCGCGAAGGACACAAAGCATGGCGGAATAATTTATTTTTTGTTTCTCGCGGAATTTCGCAGAAGTAATTTCAGAATTTGCAGAAATTTACTTTGTGAGCTTTGGGTAGTTTTTCTTCGAGTCCTTTGTGGTTTCAAGTCCATGCGCAATCATACATTCATCCGATAAACTCTTATTCTAAAAATGTCACCGAATTGATGTAAGAAGGAAAAATCAGCGAGAATCCGGTTTTCAATCTGCGGGAATCTGCGTGAACCTTTATTTCCAAATCCGCGAACGAATGAATAAGTTTGGGGCGATGAAAGATCTCACATTTGATGAATTCGCGCCCAACGGATACGACGATTGGAAAAAACTGGTTCAAAAAGAACTCGGAACACAATCGTATGATGCCATTGTCTGGAAAAACGAAAATGGTTTTGAGGTCGAGCCATATCTGATTGACAGCGCGCTATCTGTAGACATCAAAATTCCGGATCATTGCGATTTGTGTCAGCAAGTGGATGGTTCGGATGCCACAACCGTCAATCAGATGCTGTTGAATTCATTGACCGGCGGTGCAGAAGCCATCGCCATTGGTTTGAAAATCGATTCGCGAGATTTGTTCATTCGTGTTCTTCAAGATATCCGGATTGATTTTATTGCCACACATTTTATTCATCCGGAAAATTCTTCGGAACTGGTTTCATGGCTGATTCAATATTGTGATGAAAATAGTATCGACACCAAAACAGTGCGTGGAAGTTTTGCTTTTCATTCTTTAGGAGAAGGCGTTGCGGCATTGAGTCCATCTCTATTGAAATTCGCTACCGAACGATTTAGTTTATTCAAAGTTTTGACGATTGATGCGACCAAAATTCATCAGCAAGGTGCGCTGCCTGTGCATGAACTGGCTTTTGCGTTGGCAACCGGAAATGAATTGATGCATCAGCTGACGAGCGCTTCCATTTCTGTGGATGATGCCTCGGCGATGTTGCAATTCAATTTTTCGGTCGGTGCTTCTTACTTTACTGAAATCGCCAAACTCCGTGCTTTCCGCAACTTGTGGGCAACGGTCATTCGTGAATACAAACCACAGTTTGAATGTTCGGAACAGGCATTCATTTACGCAGTGACTTCTTCTTTCCTTCAAACGCAAAAAGATCATCACAATAATTTATTGCGCGCGACGACTCAGACAATGAGTGCAATGATCGGAGGGGCGAATAGTATTTTGATCTTACCGGCTTATCATCGAGAAAAAAGTCAGGATGAAATTTCACTTCGTATTGCCAGAAATATTCATCATCTCTTAGTGGAAGAAAGTTATCTCGATCAACTCAAAGATGTTGCTGCAGGTTCGTTTTATATCGACTCACTGGCCAGCAAGTTACAGGAGAAAAGCTGGGGAATTTTTCAGCAAATGGAATCGAAAGGAGGTATTCTAACCTCTTCCAATTTGTTGAATCAATTGGTGGCTGAAAGTCTGGAGAAAAGAAGAGAGGATCTTCGTTCAGGAAAAAAAATAGTGGTAGGAGTAAATAAGTATCAAAACAAAAACGAGTCTGCGGTTGTTAATGCAGAGGATGAATCCCTCACAGGATTTTTGGAAAAGGAATGAAACATTTTGATGAACAAGCGATCAGGGATCTGGAATTTGATGCGATCAGACATTTACTCCACGATTATTGTCTGCAGCCGACAGCCAGGTTGCGCATGGCAGAACTCGTCCCCATCTTAGATTTTAATCGTCTCAAAACAGAATTGCAACGTGTGGAAGAATTCACGCACATCAGAAGGGAAAACGCGATTTTCCCCACGATGGAATTTGAAGAGTTGGGCGAAGAAATCAGCTTGCTCCAGATTCGTGACAGTGTGCTGAATGAAGAAGGTTTTTTCCGGATTTATAAGGCGAATATGCTCGTCAATGATATCATCACCTTCTTCAAAGGAATGGAAGATGTTTTCACTTCATTGCATAGTTTGCTGGAGAATGTCTATGTACAGGAAGAAGTGCTCACTGCTATTCGCCGCGTGTTTGATCAAAAGTGGAAAGTGAAAGACGACGCTTCTCCGGAATTGAAAAGTATACGGGAAGGCATCGTGAATGTACGCAGAACCATCTCGCGGAATTTTTCCAAAGTGATGAAAGAGTATGCTTCCAAAGGTCTTTTGGGAGATACGGGGGAAGCGTTTTTGAACGAACGAAAAGTGCTGGCTGTCTACAGCACGCACAAACGAAAAATTCCCGGCATTGTGGTGAGCAGCAGCAAAACCGGCGCGCTTTCTTACATCGAACCGGAAGTGAATATTCAATTGAATTTTGAGTTGGAGTCTTTGCACGATGACGAACGAACAGAGATCAGAAGAATTCTCAAACAACTGACGAATGATATCCGACACGAACTGACGCTCATCAAAAATTATCAAATCTGTCTCACGGAATTTGATTTTATCCAGGCCAAAACAAAACTGGCTCTGGACATGGATGGCATACTGCCCGAGATTGATGAAGAGCCTGTGATCGATTTGAAAAAGGCTTATCATCCTTTGTTGCTCATCAATAATAAACGCAATCAAAAAAAGACTTTTCCACAATCTCTCACCATGGATAAAGATCACCGCATGTTGGTGATCAGTGGTCCGAATGCGGGTGGAAAAAGCATAACACTCAAAACTGTTGGACTACTTCAAGTAATGCTGCAAAGCGGACTGCTTGTGCCAGTAGCTATGGGAAGCCGGATGTCTTTCTTTCATGCTGTGCTCACCGACATAGGAGACAATCAGAGCATCGAGAATCAATTGTCGACGTATAGCTATCGCTTAAAAAGGATGAAACTTTTCCTGGATCTCGCCAATCGGAAATCGTTGGTATTGCTGGATGAATTTGGTACAGGCTCTGATCCGGATCTCGGCGGTGCACTTGCGGAAGTTTTCTTTGAAGAAGTGTACAATCGAAAATCGTTTGGAGTCATCACCACACACTATGGCAATATCAAACTCAAAGCGGCGCATCTCAAACATGCATTGAATGCGTGTATGCTTTTTAATACCGAAACGTTGGAGCCTACTTACCAATTGTCGATTGGTCAACCGGGAAGTTCTTTCACCTTTGAAGTGGCGGAGATCAATGGCATTCCGAAAAAAATGATTGAGAGCGCCAAAAAAAGATTGAGCGTGCAGAAAGTCATCATGGATGAAATGTTGGCTTCTTTGCAGGAAGAAAAAACACGTTTTGAATCTTATACTAAAAATGCGCAGGAAGCCGGAGAGGTCGCCAGCAATGCCATTACGGAGTATGAGAAGAAAAAGGAAAAGATGGAGGAAAAACTCCAGAAGCAGCAAGAAACAATCGAGAAGAATAATAAATACCTCAATCAGGGAAGGAAGCTGATGCAGTTTATTGAATCTTATAACCTGCGCGCCAAAAACAAAGAACTGTTGGATGAGGTAAAAAAATACCTGGCGATGGAAAAGACGAAGATTGATGAGTCGCGCAAGGTCAAGTCTATCGAGAAAAAGATCAAGTCCCAGAAAGAAGAAGTTCAACATAAAGAAAAACGCAAGGATGCTATCAAGGTAGGCTCACTGGTGCGATTGGAAAACACGAAACAAACGGGGACGGTGCTGGAACTTGAGAAAGGGCAGGCGGTGGTTGCGATTGGGGTGTTTAAGACGAAGGTGGATGTGGGGAAGCTTGAGTGGATAAAATAGAATTATCAATTATCAATTATCAATTATCAATTATGGGCAATCTCTGCAACAGGAGAAATTGCTTTGCTTGAGAATCTTCTTCGATGCCATAATTGGAGACCGCTGCAAAACAGAAAACTTTTGATTTCATAAATCTGTGTCCGCTTTTTTCGGTAATTCGTCATAGTGTTGGCGTTGTCTTTATAAATAATCGTTTTGTTTTCATTCCTAAATAGCCATTTCTTGTAGTCTTAGC
>JANOVT010000208.1:0-2419 GCA_031417525.1 Flavobacteriales bacterium
CATGCCCATTACCAACAGCAAATCTTATTCTGAAATTATAAAGTTACCCTCATCTGACAAGGCCAGATCAGTGCAAGTGCCGGTGCCATAAACTTCTAGCGATGTTTGCCATTGGGTGTAATAATTATCATCAATAACCAATATCCATCCACTCGTGATTCCATCTGCCTGCTCTGACGAGCCGGCAAGGATGATTTGATTTTCTGGAGTCGTCAACAATGTGAGAAATTCATCCCTTCCAGAACCACCATATGTATAGCTCTCGATTAATTCACCATCATCATTAATGTGAATCAAGATGCCGTCACTGTCGCCATTGCCTTCGCTGTATGTGGTTCCGCAAATCAAAAAACCTTCATCCAATGACCTTACTACCCTGCTTCCAAAATCCCAATCCGTTCCACCAAAATTTTTCCGCCATAGAATATCGCCAGTATCGCTCAACTTATACACGAGTACATCATATCCATTTCCATTTCCTTCATTCGTAAAACCACATGCAATCAAATTTCCTGATTCATCCTCTACAAGACTATAACCCCATTCAACATCAGGACCCCCAAGCACCCTATTCCAAATGCAGTTCAATGTTGCATCCAGTCTTATCAAGTACATATTCGTGTTGTTTGAATTGTCACTTCCGGTTGTTCCAACAATAGCATAACCGCCATCCTGACAAGAAATAATTTGGCGACCCTCTTCAAAATAATTTCCACCAAAAGTCCAAACCTCCGCCACTTGTGATTTGCAATTCATGGCTCCTGCAAACATTAATATGAAAGTCATCAACCAACGTGGATTGACTACCGGTTTCAAACTCACTATGAAATTTTTATTTATCAATGTTAAAAATACAGTTTTTGAATGGTGTAAGTTGATCACCTCACCGCCTCCCTGATTTTACAAAGTCTTGCCAGCATGTCTTCCAATAGATCCAGTCTCAACATATTTGCGCCATCACTTTTTGCAACAGCAGGATTCGGATGTGTTTCAATAAATAAGCCGTCTGCTCCAACGGCAATTGCAGCACGTGCGATGGTTTCGATGAGATCTGGTCGACCACCAGTTACTCCGCTACTTTGATTCGGCTGTTGTAAACTATGAGTGCAGTCCATAATGGTAGGTGCAAATTTTCTCATGGCAGGAATTCCTCTGAAATCAACTACCAAATCCTGATATCCGAAAGTGGTTCCACGCTCTGTCAGCCAAACATTCTGATTGCCCGTTTCAAGGATTTTCGCAACTGCGAATTCCATACTTTCCGGTGAAAGAAACTGCCCCTTTTTAATATTGACATGTTTGCCTGTTTCTCCGGCCGCCTGAAGTAAATCTGTCTGGCGGCAAAGAAAAGCCGGTATTTGCAAAATATCAACGTAACGCGCAGCAAGGGCTGCTTCCTGTGCAGTGTGTATATCTGTTACCACCGGAACTTGATATTTCCTTCTCACTTCCGCTAATAATTCCAGTGCTTTTGTATCACCAATCCCGGTAAAACTATCGCTTCTTGATCTATTCGCTTTGCGATAAGAAGCTTTGAAAACATACGGGATGTTCAATCTATCTGTCATTGCTATCACCTGCTCAGCGACTTCAAAAACCAATTCCTCACTTTCCACAACACATGGTCCGGCTAACAAGAAGAAATTTCCTGACTCAACGTATTTTAAATTCTCTAAATTATTCATTCAATCAATCTCAATTGTTTATGCTACTTAACCAGCTTTTACATCACTTCATTCTATCCATTTATCAAAGTACTGCTTTCATAGACTTCAAAATGTTTTAGCCAAGGTAAAATAAAGATCTCGTCCCCGGGCGCTGTTCATAGTAAAGCCTCCTATATGATTTGTACCAAGGCGCAACAGCCACGCGCTGCAAGGCATCCACTGAGCTTCAGCACCAATGCCAAATCGACTGTAACCTCCAAAACTCATTCGTTCGCTTACCATAAAGTGGCTTCCGATGAAATGACTTACGCCACCATACACGAGAGGAACAGCCGAACTATTTGGCCACATACTGATACCAATTTCGTAAAAATCACTTTCATTGAAAAACCGCGAATACCTCAAGTGCACCGATACGGGTAATGGTGCTAAAAAACTCTTTCGTTGTTCATTGTAGTGGATAGAATCTCGTAGTTGCGGTAAGTTCAACGTATCGTTTGAAATTTGAAAAACGTCTTGCACCTGCACTCCTTTCCAGGTTGTAAGCGAATCGAAAGTAATTTGTGAACTCATTTTATTCCATGCTACAAATCCAAAATCATGCACTGATAAAGATATCACCCCATGATGATCGCGCAAAGGAAGATTGTACTCAAAATCCAGTGCCACACCTAAGCCACTCCCATTCGCCCATCCTCTTTTTGTGGTGTCTGAACGCAGATAATCGCCTCTATAGTAAATCGCAAGACTGT
>JANOVT010000209.1:0-13342 GCA_031417525.1 Flavobacteriales bacterium
GTTGTCGAACCAACACCAGTAACTCCTGTGATAACTCAAAATGGAAATACGCTGACTGCAACAGGCTCGCTTGGATTCCAGTGGTATCTTAATGACGAACCAATCTCGCCACAAACCGGTAATTCCATAGTGATCACTGAAAGTGGTGAATATGGTGTAGTCAATTCGAATCCACATTGCGACTCAGAGATGGCGACAGGATTTTTCGAATTTGTGGGATTGGATGAGTTAAGTAAAAAAAGCAGCTTAATCATTTCACCCAATCCAATGAATGAGTCTGCTATTCTGAAAATCGCAGGAATAGATGCTGCAGAAATCAGAATCATAGATGCAACCGGAAGAATCATTATTTGCGAAAAGCTTTATTCAAACACGTATTCTCTTAAACGCCAATATCTCGAATCTGGTGTTTATACTGTTAACGTGTGCGAAACCAAAACAGGAAAAACCGCCTCAGAGAGGCTGATGGTTGAATAGCAATTTTGACTTTCATGGCCGTTTATTAGCTACTCGAACATTACCCGCCCCCTCCACGTCTGGTTATTTACCTTCACTTCGAGAATATAAATTCCAGCGCTACTACTTTCCCGATCAATGATCAATCTACCTGAACAATTGATCTGTTTTGAGATGACTGTTCTGCCTGTTGCATCAAGAAGCGTTACGCTCGCAAGACCGGAAGCGTGAGAGCCCAGTTCTGCGACTATTTGACCCGTCGCAGGATTTGGATAAACCTCCATATTCATCTCGGATTCAAATATGCTCTCTGCAAGCCAACCGCTAAGTCCTGTAATATTTGACCGTACCATGGATTGTTCCAGGTCACGAATCACGACGCAAGTCCAATCATACATAAAAGCAACCTGGTAATAAATGTCTCCTTCAGGCGCATTCAAATCAGTATAAGTGAACGTACTTAAAAAGTCTGATGTCACCACGGAATCAATCAGGACAAGTTCGGTTGGATCAGATCCGCGATATATGTAAAATGGTTCATTTATCATTGGGAAATATGCAGTCCCGGTCTGGTAAGCATTCCAGATCAAATTATTTTCACCATTGAAACCAGGTGAAGCAATAAGATGCACCGTTTGATGTGTTTTGACAGCCCAATCAGAAACATAGCAGGTATCAATTGTTTCGAGAGTATAACTGTATGCCTGTTCAGAAGCAAAACAAGTAGTATCAATGACAAAACTTGAATCTGCGGAAGTGGCATAACCGGCCAATACAGGTCCACCGAATTCATCCCGCCATACATTGTAGCGCAGCACATAATCATCCGGATCTTCCTTTTCCCAAATGATTTTATTCCGGTTTTCGGAAGTTGAAGTTACAACGCACATTTCAGGCGACTCAAAAGGCATACACGAATTGCAATATGCCCCTACCGTCACATCTTCATTCAAATCAACACTAAACTGTTGTCCGTTATAACTCGAGTTTTTGGCAAAGAACATGAGATAAAATTGGCTTTCATTGAGCTGTGAGTTAATATTACCAATCGTAAAAAAGTTAGAATTGAGGGACGCATTTGTACTGACATTACTCAAATAAGTACCACACCAGTCTGCTGTGTCAGCAATGGTGAACGGGCCAAATACTTTCAACTTAACTCCATTTGTGGTATTCAATGCTGCACCCTGGCAGTTGATAAGCAGTTCATAATCTGGAGCTTCACATACTTGAAAAAAGAACCAATTGGTTCGATGATAATTTACCATGCCATTTCCAAAATCCAGCTGGATGGAATCTTCAACGTCTTCCAACGTGTATGTGACATAGTTGGTAATCAAAGTTGCAGTCTCACATTGAGCGCAAACGTTGCCGACCAGCCAAGTCAAACATAAAATAGTCAGTGATTTTTTCATTACTATAAGATTAGGATTAAACAGCGGTTAAGTCACAGCTCAAGGTAAAGACGACAAAAATCAGTAATTCCATAACAAAATCTAAATAATTTCTTAGATATCCAGGCATGCCCTTTTGTTACTCCATAAAAAAACCCCATTCCTACTTGAAAAAGAATGGGGTTTTTTATGGTTGAATAGTTTATTCCTTTATCAGCCGAATGCTCTTTTTACCTGTGGAGCAAGTTATTTCCACCACATAAACGCCGGATGAATAATCATTCATTTCAACGCGGAGAAATCCATTACCTGAAACGGTTTGTGTTTGTTGATGGAGTAATTCTCCGACTGTGTTGTAAACAGTCAAAGTCAACATTTCAGATTTAGTGAATGAATAGGGCAAATGAATTTCATTGGTAACCGGATTGGGAAAAACATCACCAATAAAATTTCCATTTCCCAATTCACTCACACCAATCCACATAGTCAATTCTAGGCCTTCGGTCAATGTAAGCTCGGTATTGTCTTCCTGAATCACTACGACATCCCACAAACCAATCGTTTCCATACTGAAATCGAAAGTGGCGGTGAGCGAGGATGAGTTATTGAATTGAGTTAAACTAGCATTGATCTGCTCTGCATCTTTTACAATCTTCACGGTGGAGCCGGCTGTAAAACCGATACCTGTCAGCTCCACAACTTGAGTCAGGTTATTGGGAACACTATTCGGATCCACACTAATCAATTGTGGCATGCCAATCAGAACACAAGAAGTATCAGCACCGCAACTATTGCTTGTGATCAAACACAATTCCTGAGTACCGATCTGTGGCACTTCCACACTTTCTTCATTACTTAGAAAAGCATCATCAAGTATCCATTCGAACGTGGTCGCATAATCACCGGAGTATGTAGCAACGGTGTTGGGTCCATTCATTTCGGTCGTAATGAATGAAATAGCACCAAATGTTTCGCACACGGTGAATGTCACCATTTTATAATGTGACCATGCCAACGTTTCATCCTGCACGCGTATGTAGAGATTGTGATCCCCAAGCGGCAATCCAACTGTACTCACCTGAACATTTCCATCGAAGGCAATGGCGTCTGCTATATCCACCGCTGTTGCATTACCAACGCCGGGATCCAGATCCCAGAAATATTCCATCTGAACAAGTTCTTTGATAGAATTATTCTCTACGATGACCATCAAACGATCGTAGTGTGACCAAACACCTGTGGCATCTTTTACACGGATGTAGAGATAATGAATGCCAGGCAAAACATCTGCATTCAACGTTACCTGACCGGTAACAGATGTACCTGTGTTAACGTTGATGGAAGTTCCATTTCCAACGCCAGGATCATTGTCCCAGAAATATTCACCCGCTACTATATTAACAAAACTACCGTTCTGCTGAATGACTACCAGAGTGGAATTGTAATGACTCCACGCATTGTTTCCATCTTTTACCCGAAGATAAACGGTGTGCAATCCGGGATTCAATCCCACGGCAGAAATGGTGGAGTTGCCCGTTATAACTTGTCCATCAGTAACAGCGATCGATATCCCATTTCCAGTTCCGGGATCATTATCCCAGAAATATTCTGCATCTGTTATGATTTGTGCCTGAGTATAAAAACTCCATGACAGAAATAATCCCATCAACAGCACGAAGTATTTTGTTCTCATCATCAGTCGGATTATTGACCAGCTCCTTTAGCGCTGAAGTCGATAGTGAAAGAACCATTTTGTGGAACAACCAGGTATTGAGGAAGAACTTCGGTGAGGCGAGGTATATCATTCGTATAACCTTCCATTCTGAAATTATACGCAGCAGCATACAATCCGAGATCATCGCCATCAGCAGCAGCACCAATAGCAGGTGAACCGACAGCGAGGTGGTAGTCGTTGGAATAATTCCATAACACCAATCCATCCTGTATGGCTGTGAATAATGGATTTTGGTTCATCACATTCCCAACACCTGCGATGTCATCCAACGTCAGTGAAGGGTTGTAAAAGAGGTTATTATTAAAGAGGCAATTGCTGCTTCCTGTCGAAAGATTGGTAACTGAAGAATTCGACCAGAAAATATTGTTCTCAAAAATCGAATTGTTGGTGAGTGTAAAAATTTCTGCGCTGCTGTTGTGCACAAAAATATTGTTCGCGAAAGTGGTCGTTGCATTCGCATTTGCAACCATACGATTCGCATTGGATGCGATCTGAATGAAATTGTTGCGAAAAGTCCAGTTATCATTTCCCGTAGCAGCAGAACGAAGGTCAATCAAAGAGCAACCACCACAAGACGCAGGATCCACCATCACATTACCTTCAATCAGCCAGTTATCCGAGCCGCTGTTATCACCAAACGCTCCGGCAATGCAACTTCCGGAGTTGAAGTAATTATTTCGGATAGTGACATTGTGAACAACATTAAAAAGCGCCCCTTCAATGTTGCCAATAAAAAAACCTTCAATCAATGAGCCGGAAGAACCTGTGTTCAAAATAAAACTCGATACAGAAGCCGGCAAGTTCTGGTTCACAGCAGGACGATGTCCCGGGCCGATGAGTGCAACACTTTTGTTAACGTAAACCGTTCCATAGTTGTATTGAGAAGAATGAACGAGAATAGTATCTCCATCCGTAGCAGCAGAAATCGCAGCAGGGATACTATTGAATTGAGCACCGGAACCAACAGTGCTATCCACTGTATGGGTGGTCGCGTTGGACATTCCAGCCAACAGAAGGAGCCAAGTTGCAGAAACAAATTTCTTCATTTGATCAAGGTATTTTAAAATTTAGCCAAACATAGGAAGCAGTAAATGTCACGTCTATCACTAATTCTTGTGATGTATGGTGCACCGCTGTCTCGTAAAAATAAAATTGGAGAATAGGCTTGGTGAAAAAACATATCAGGTTCCATTCCACGCTGAGATCCCGAAGGAGAATAGGAATATTGTATTCAGCACACAAGAATAAAACTCGAATACTAAATTGTGTAATGCATCGGAGATGTTCGTTTCGCTCACCTGGCGATCGCAGAGTCCGCAGCTTCCATGATTGGATCTACGGCAAATTCCGTAGGAACGAAAAACATGGTAACATCAGCTTGTTGCTTTCAATACATCCATCACAGTATTAATGACGGACCAACGAGGTGCGCAGTTCCGCCTTTATCAAGGGCAACGCAACCATCGACGTTGCTTGCGAATTCGATCGTTTGTGAAGCGTGAAAAGTTTATTCGTTTCCTGTGAATCCCTGAACAATCACTTTAGAATTTTTGCCGACTAAAACACTCATACGATTACTTGTAATTGGACGCGAAAATATTGACGGGAGCTAAGTGCATCTTCATATTCTTTTCAATTCGAGTGTTATTGGCCTTTTTGAGATGCCTGCACTCCCATTTTCCGGAATGAGCGCAGAAGCCAAGCGAATTATTGGCTGATTTCGATGACATTGAATAGAACACTTTGACCTTTACAAAGGACAATTAGGAACTATATTTGTCCCTTGCAAAGGGCAAATAAATGAAAGAACTCATCAAAATATCAGCAACATTGATTGATTCTGTGGACAATACATTCAGCAGATTGGATATCTTGAAAGCAGACTGGAATGAGAGATTGATTGCCGTACAAGGACATCGGGGCGTAGGAAAAACGACCCTGCTACTTCAATATTTGGCAAATCAAAAAGAAGAAGTCCAGGGAATCTATCTGAGCATGGATAATTTTTATTTTCAAAGTAACTCGCTGTATGAAACCATCCGGGACTTGCATCAACTCGGCTATACACTGTTTGTTGTCGATGAAATCCACAAGTATGACAACTGGTCCATTGAGATAAAAAATGTGTATGACACCTACAAAAAACTGAAAGTCGTGATCTCCGGTAGCAGCGCTCTTGAGATATACAAATCGAATGCTGACTTGAGCAGGCGTGCAGTAAGTTTCACTTTGCCGGTACTTTCACTTCGTGAATTTATCGAGCTTGAAACAGGCAAAAAACTCGAAATTTTCAGTCTGGAAAAAATTCTCGCTGACCACACTTCTATTGCACTTGCCTTGAACAAAAAGATCGGAAGTCCTCTGAAATACTACAAGCAATACCTACAGTATGGTAGTTATCCATTCTATCTGGAAGGAGTGTCGAATTACTTGCAAAAACTCAGTCGTACGACTTCACTTGTGCTTGAAACAGACATTGCCGCTGTGACGAATGTGAATTTCCAATCCATCAATAAGATGAAGAAACTCCTTGCATTCATTGCGCAATCCGTTCCTTTCAAGCCCAACATCACCCGACTTGCAGAAGTCATTGAAACAAAACGTGATACGACGATGCTCTATCTCGAATACCTACAACGGGCATCCATCATCAGAACGATCAATCAGACCGGACAGACTATGGGACGATTATCCAAACCTGAAAAAATCTATCTTGACAACACCAATCTTGCCTATGCATTATGTCTTGAAGGGCCAAATACAGGCAATCTGCGCGAAACATTTTTTCTGAGTCAGGTGAGCACAGTTTGCAAGGTTGAGGCGAGCCCTGTGAGCGATTTCTTCGTTAATGGAAAATACACATTTGAATGCGGCAGTAAAAACAAGCAAGGAAAACAAGTGAAAGACTTGAAGAACAGCTATATTATAAAGGACGATTTACTTTCCGGAAGTAAAAATGAAATTCCACTCTGGTTGTTCGGATTTTTGTATTGAAAAAGATGTATAGTCCAAACGAAACCATTTGCGCCTTATCGACAGCACCGGGAATTGGCGCCATAGCGCTTGTGCGCATTACCGGAGTGCAATCCATTGAAATTGTCGAAGGGATTTTCAGCAAACCATTGTGGGAAAGAAAATCGCATGTGGCCATTCATGGCTGGATCGAATCAGGTGCAGAAAAAGTAGATGACGTTCTGGTTACGATGTTTCGTGCACCACATTCTTTCACGGGAGAAGACACCGTCGAAATTGCTTGTCATGGCTCTGTTTTCGTGCAGCAAAAAATCCTTGAACTATTGTTGAGTCGGGGAGCAAGAATGGCGCAGCCCGGAGAATTTACCATGCGTGCCTATCTGAACGGCAAGATGGATTTGTCGCAGGCTGAAGCCGTAGGAGATTTGATTGCATCCGAATCTGCTGCAGCACATAAGCAAGCATTGCATCAAATGCGGGGCGGATTTTCGAAAGAGATCAATCACTTGCGCGAACGTTTGATTCACTTTGCATCGATGGTAGAACTCGAACTCGACTTTGCAGAAGAGGATGTAGAGTTTGCCAACCGCGATCAATTGCGCAAACTGTTGATTGAAATTCTGGGCGTTGTTGATTCATTGAAAGACTCTTTTCAATTAGGAAACGCATTGAAGAATGGAGTGCCGGTCGCCATCATCGGCGCACCCAACGCCGGCAAAAGCACTTTGCTCAATGCCTTGTTGAATGAAGAACGCGCCATCGTATCCGATATCGCAGGCACTACGCGAGACACCATTGAAGATCACATCACCCTCGAAGGCATTCGATTTAATTTCATCGACACTGCGGGTATTCGTCAGACCGAAGACAGCATTGAACGCATGGGCATAGAACGCGCACTGGACAAAGCAAAAAGTGCATCCGTCATTTTGCTTTTGTTTGACGCAACACGAACAAGTAATAAGGACTTTGAAAAATTCAGAGCAGAAGTATTAGAGACAGCAGGACATGACAAACACGTTGTCGTGTTAGCGAATAAAACAGATCTCCCGGAATTCAATGAAGTAAAATTTCAATCTGATTTTGCATCCGAAAAAAACATCATCACGATTTCGGCAAAAAACAAAACGCATATTGATCTCTTAAAAAAAGAATTGATGCGCGCAGTGAATATCGGACGAGTGCAAAGCGGCGAAACGATTGTCACGAATGCTCGACATCATGAAGCGCTAAAAAAAGCATCGATCTCATTGAATGAAATTGTCGACGGATTGGACAAAGGCATCACCGGAGATTTTTTGGCGATAGACATACGGAAGACTCTTTATCATTTAGGCGAAATCACGGGGGAGATCAATGCGGATGATTTGTTGAATAATATCTTTTCGACGTTTTGTATCGGCAAATAAAAATTAAAAAGTTGCTCAACAAAGCTTTTCATTACTGAAAACCATTCGGAGTTAAGGAACAGCCTGTCCAGCCTTAACGGGAGGTTGCAAACCCGCATCATCGGAAAAACTATATTTTTGTTAGTCAAACATCCCTGCCATGAAAAAAAATCCGTCCACCAATTGCAATACGCATGATGAAACTCAGGTGAGTCTTTTTTAATTATGAATTCTCAACTATTCACGCGCGTCGCATGCCTGTTACTGGTGCGTGCGAGCTGCAGCCGTTTATTTTCCCAAGGCAAGGATTCTATCATCGCGCCTGTTGTAACTACCTGGAATTATCCAGAAGGACAAATCAAAGCACGGGAGACTTACACTTTTAATAAGGAATTCTTCGACTCCCACATTGAGCTTTACAATTTGAAAGGCGAGAAGTACGCAGAATTCTGGAATGATGGAGGAAACAATCATGAGTATGGTTTTGAATACAACGAAAAAGGAAAAACGAAGCGGAAGTATGACCTGTACCGCAATCCAAAGATGTACAATCACCCTATCCTCATCAATACACTATATGATAAAAAAGGTGCTGAACTCTGCAAGGACACTTCAGATCTTTCCTTACAGTTGATCCGTTTTTCAAATGTGAATGCAAAGGGTGAACTCATTCGTTATGAAACCAGTTCATTTTTTCGTGAAGCGAGAGAGTGCTTTTCTTCAGACTGGATGTACACAACCGCAACAGAAGAATATAAGAGACGGACAATGCCGTCGGCTTACCAGCAAAGAATAATAAGTAGCTCTCTTACCGAATATATTCTCCCGAATTATATGAGTGACGGCGATAAAAAGAGCATTTATGATCGGGCTGAAGATGATTTCCAGATGGTCACTTGGCAGCCTCTAGATGCTGAAGATCTGGGAGGTATGGCGACAAGAAGTGTATTCGGCAATGACGGAATACTGCTTCGCAAATCGTATCGCTCTTACGACTCGAGGATTAGCTACGATGTATTTTGCGTCTACAAGGACAATGAACTGGATTACCAAAAAATCAACATCTTGGGCGATTCGCGAAAAGACAATGAATATTTTTACGGCGTAGTTGATTCTTTCTACGTAGCAACAACGTGTTATCCTCTCTGGCATCTGGGGACACCTTATTCGCATGATCCGTATCTATTTTCGAAGAGGAAAGACTGGGAAAAGTTGAGTGGAATTTACAATGGGAATTCAATTTCGTATTTCGAATACAACTACAACAATCTCCAAAGGCTGACCGAAAATGCACCCGAGGGTGATAACGAATCGAAAAGGGACCTGGATAGTTTGCTCATGACTTTTATGGCGTTGCCAGGGCATCCAGACGGCAAATGGGTATGGCTCTACCGGCATTTTTTCAGCACGAATGGGTGTGCAGGAACACCTTATGACTGGTTTGTTTTCCAGCAGGATTTTGAGCCATACTGTTACCAGAACGCAGCCATGTGTATGCTCGAGTATAAAAATGGTCTGCCCGATGGAATTTTTGAAGTCTATTATCCATTTGAAAGGAACAGCAGCAATGGCGAAGACGATGGATATGGCCTTTATCCATTGACCGATGTATTTCCAAACCTGTCTGCCCTTTCAAACCGCATCCTGGATTATGTAGGTCATAGCAACGTTATAGCCGGCAGGCCAGTGCAGTTTTATTCCGTATTAAAAAGAGGAAATTTCCAAAAGGGAACCTTGCAAGGAAAAGTGGAAGTATTTGAACCCCTGCATGGAAACATGGTTGCAAGAGGTTTTTATAACAATGGCCTGCTGGAAAACAGTGATGCCTATTTTAGAAATCTTACGGGCGATAGCCTGCTTGTTCACGAAAAATTTGCTGTTGTAAAGGGTGATAGTACCATCTCGAAAAAGAAATTGTGGGTGATGGAACCTGAATCTGGCAAACCCGCAGGAATCATTCTTGAGAAGCTCAGCTCATGCGAACCTTACATTCTTGAAGAAAGGTATCACAATACCAGCCGGATATCTGATTATGAGCTCTGCCACTATCTTAGTAAGATAGAATACACCGCGCCGGAGAATGCTCCATGGGACGTCTCGAGGAAGATCATGGAATACGTCATATGGAACAAAACAGATGCGCTCAGTTTTCCAGAGGATGAACCGCATTTAACTCATATTTATCTGGACATGGATATTCGCGATAACCAGGTCCATATCATGTTTTTCGATGGAAATAAAAACCTCCTTCACGAAACCCAATATTCGCTTCAAGAATGCCTTGGTCTGCCGTGAAGTGGAGATTACGCGCAAACTGTACCACTCTATCCGCCTAATGTAAACCACTAATTCAGCGGCAAACCGTATCTTATTCGTACCCCGTTCACCAGGAACCTATATTCCTTTGGCCTGAGTACTTTTTGTATTGGGAAATAATTGATGACAATCACAAGTACATCACGCATGACATTGTTGGCTATAAGCCAACACCATTCGAGGCACTGGCTACGCTGCGCTAAGCCAGCGACATTGGGGCTGCACACACAAAGATTTTTTGATTGTGCCAATTTGTTTGCTAAAAGCCAACGCCATTTGCGGGCACTGGCTACGCTGCGCTAAGCCAGCGCCATTGGGTATGCTTCCTTCCCATTTAAGCCCAGATAAATGTATGCCAACAACACTTTTCAGGACTTAACAATGCCTAGACATACACTTTTCAGCACTTAAGCCGTATTTTTGTTTGATAACACATTCAAAACATGTTAAGAGACGCCTACCAATATTTAGTGGCCTGGAAGAATCGACCGGACAGAAAACCACTGGTTATTCAAGGAGCAAGACAAGTGGGTAAAACCTGGCTAATGAAAGAATTCGGGCGCAGGGAATACCATCAAACTGCTTACTTCAACTTTGAAAGTACCCGCGAATTGCATTCTATCTTCAAAATGGGATTTGACATTGATCGAATTCTGAACGCATTGAAAATTCTCTCTGGTACGACCATTGAGCCTAAAAATACATTGATCATATTTGATGAAATTCAATCCTGTCCTGAGGCCATTACCTGCCTCAAATATTTTCAGGAGAATCATCCTGAGTATTCCATTTTCGCTGCCGGATCATTGTTGGCAGTAGCGATACATCAAGGAGCTTCCTTTCCGGTAGGTAAAGTGGAATTTATGACATTGCATCCTTTGAATTTCCATGAGTTCCTTGGAGCAATGGGCAAAGTAGAGTTACTCAGGACTCTTCAATCAGGTGATCCATTACTGATTGAAATATTCCACTCGCAATATGTCGAACTCCTCAGGCAATATTACTTCCTTGGCGGAATGCCTGAAGTAGTGAAAGAATTTGCAGAAAATCAGGATTACTACCAGGCCCGATCCATACAACAAAATATTGTGACGGCTTATGAAAATGATTTTTCGAAACATGCGCCGGTCTCACAGCTCCCTCGAATCAGGATGATTTGGCAATCGATAGTCGGTCAACTGGCGAAAGAGAATTCAAAATTCGTTTATAATATTTTGCGCACAGGTGCGAGGGCGAAAGATTTTGAATTAGCCATAGAATGGTTGAAAGACGCAGGGCTCATTCACAAAGCAACCCGAATCACCAAAGCCGGAATTCCAATCAATGCTTATGCAGATTTTTCCGACTTCAAAATATACCTGAATGATGTTGGTTTATTATGCGCAATGGGCGGTTTAACGCCTGAGATATTACTAAAAGGTAATGATCTTTTCGTCGAGTTCAAAGGCACCATTTCAGAACAGTTCGTCCTTCAGCAACTTGTATGTCAAAATTATCAAGGATATTATTGGAATCCGGAGAATGCGAAATCAGAAGTTGATTTTGTCATTCAAAAATCCAATCTGGTCATTCCGATTGAAGTGAAATCAGCAACGAATGTCAAATCACGAAGCTTGAGCGTGTATTATGAAAAATACCAGCCGAAAATTTGCATACGGACATCTCTGGCAGGCTATCAAAAACAAGAATGGATGGAGAATATTCCACTGTATGGATTTCTGCACTGGCTGAGTGAGCCGACTATCTTATAGATTCATGAAATCAACAGAGAGATCAATGCGAATGATTTGAGGAATAATATCTTTTCGACGTTTTGCATTGGGAAATAAAATTCGCTTCACTCATCGTGCATTTTCTCGCTGAATAATGATCTTTATGTTATCAGCTGAATGCAATGTACGCGCATACAACATAACCCCTCCTAATTGAATTTTAGTATAGAAAACAATACAACTTCAGTTTGTTCCATACGTTTAGGTACTTAAAGTAATCTTTATTGGGTTTACAATTACTGTATCGAATTTCCATTTTCCTATAGGCCCTTCGAATCTTGAATGGCAATGCCCTAATGTGTTTGTTCAAGGCATATAAATCATCGTTACTATCGATAGTGATTACCAAACTCTTAAAATGAGGACTAAATAGCAAAGTTTCCAATCCCTGGGTATTCTCACCAATGTTTATTGACGTAAAATCGAAATCCGGCCAAGAACCCGTATTTATCAAAAAATCATACTCTAATTCAAATCGATATTCTTGAGAAACAAAAAAGCAATCGTAAGATTCAAAAGTGACCAGGGATTCTGAACGAATTGTAGGTAAACTGTTCAATGGATTTCCATTAATTCGTAAAAATTCAAGTTTCTGACATTTTTCAATGATTGGATTAATGTCCGTAATCATATTGTATTCCAGATTCAAATATTCCAGATTCGCTGGGATTAATGAATTCAATTGCTCCCTTAAGATTCCACAAAAATTAAAGGACAATCCTTGAATTTGAACATGATTTCCAAGGAAAGTCCAATCACCAATAAGTTGGGCTCCAACGATCTCAATGTATCGCAAATTAGTAAGTGATTTCATTGCCATAGTGTCCAATCGCAATTCAACAGGATGATTCACATGCTTATCATAAGATCGTTCATATGAAATAAACACGTATTCTAAATTTTTGAAATTCAAAAGATTTGTTGAAGGGAAAACTGAATCACTCTCAAAATAAAAGGCAACGGAACTCTCGCTATAATTGAAATTCTCAACTACCGTATTATACAAAGGTCGAGTTGACATTATCTCTCTTGTTTCAATAGAGGCACAGACTGACAATGCTGGCATGAACAATATGAAGGTGATACTAAATTTCAATTAAACAATTCCATAAAATGATTGTCCGCAATCATACCTCAACTGCGAAAAATTCACGGGCTTAGCAGCTTAGAGTTCATTGCACCGAAGAGGTTTTCCATATTCAATTCATTTCTTTCCGTTCTTTTTTTCTTGATAAAAAAAGAACCAAAAAAATCAAGGCTGTTGCGAAAATTCTTGAAATCCACGCCACTTCCGGGCGGCCAAACCCA
>JANOVT010000210.1:0-3471 GCA_031417525.1 Flavobacteriales bacterium
ATCCGTCAATTTAATTTCATAATTCCATCCTTTCTGTCGTTTCGCATCCAACAATAAGTAAGCTCTGTCACCTTTTTCCCATTCCTGCAAGAATTCAGGGTTCAGAACTTCATTTGTCAAGCAGATCGAAGCCGCAGCATATTTCAATTCATCATCTTGCGAAGTCATCAAATTACGCATGTCATCGATGGAATTTTTATCCAATCCGATGATTCGAAGACATTTAATGTATTGATGCATTTCACCCCAACCATCAAAAAAATCGTTTCGTTCTTTATGCATCTGAACAAAAGACTCATGCATTTGCTCACGTAGCTTTGGTGTGGCCAACGTCGAATCTTCTATGACCATCGAACTTGCTGATAACAAGAACTGCTCTGATAGTTCAGGGTTCCGAAGCACCAGGCCATATAATATTTCAAGGTGACTTTTAAAATACCCGGGATTCTCTGGAAAGAAAGGAAAAGCCGAACGGAGGTCAGCTCTATCCAATATTCCCTTTTCAATATCATCAAGCATGCGAGTGATCCTGTGTTCGTTCTTGCTTTGTTTCATATGATTCATTGCAACATGCTGTATTTCAAAATCAGGTGATTCGATAAACACCTGGTAAAAATCAGCGAAGCTGGACATGGGGCAAAGTGTTGCCAATTCTGAAGCGAAAAAATCACTCAGCGTGGCTGAGTTTGCTGCGAAATAATGGCCACGTACAATGGAACTATCTTTTACTGTAAATCCAAAATCAATCTCTTGAAGCATCGCAGGGTCAATCAAATCATCATTTACACTGAGATTGTTCAACTTGTTGCCTATAACATTTACACCAGCTTGTGGCTCCAATAATTCCTGGTTCATGATCTCTTTTATATAGCTCTTATCTGCGTTGCGTGGAAAATATCCATTCATTACAGCAAGTGTTGATGTAGTAAAAATGAATCTCCTGAGTGTCCTGAGATCATTGGCAGGATTAACAAACTCCATTTCGCATTCCAAACCATCCTGGCGAATTAATCTCTTACCAACCAATGAATCTCCCCTTGATTTAAGTTGATCGATCACTTGCGCATACCAACTATTCATATCACTGATATACGAAAGTGAATTTATGGTGAACTCACAATATTCGATTGCCGCACCACTGACAACATCAATGGATGATGCAGCGCGTCCATCCAGAAAAGAAATACCAGTGGAGGGGAAAACCTTTCTGGGATTAAAATTTTTAAAAGTCATGACTCCGGGCACCTTCAATTTTGAAACCTTAAATCCATATACAGCATATTCCCTCAAGGGAAGCGATTGTATGGGTTCCAATTGAAAGCTATTCACGAATTTGTCGCCATGGAATGACAGCAACGAGTCGCATTCCACAACAAGATTAATCGTAATATTCCCCTGCCATGTGGTGTAGTCTATAACATATTTTCCATTCGTATAATAATCAATCCTGCATGCCTTCAATCCATCTTGTTCAAAACACTCCATTCGATGATTGTTTGTTTCTTCAGTTGCCAGGCAAACTTTTTTGGCCAAGGCTTCCTCTAACCATCTATTATCACTACGGATAAATCCTTCAGCAGGAGTAGAGAGATAAATCGCATAATGACCGCTTCCATCCGACTCAGTGAAGGAATATTCCCGATAAGAACTGATGGATGTGTTGTCAGCGGAATGATCCCAACTTTGCTTTTTGGGTTCACAGGGTGCTTCAACCGAAAAGGCAGATATTTTATCGTAGTACCTGCTCCAATTTAGGGTTCCTACTTGAGTTGGTTCTATACTTTGGCCATCGGTGAAAACAATTGACTCCAGATAATGATTTATGTCCTGATGGTTACTGCTTATTAAATCTGGTGTGGTGACAAGAAACAGGCATAAAGCACCATTGCGGAAGTAGGCTCTCATCCTGGTAATATTTTTTGTATCCCGAATGGTATACTCCATTGTCGAAGGATCACCACCAAGGTGCGCCTTTGAAATTATTTTTAAACTTGGATCTTTCAACCAGGATTGTTCCAGCTGTCCGAATGCACCCTCAAGATCCACAATATTCCCTACAAAGTTGGATTGAAAAACATATAACCTCTGACTAGTCGGATCGATAATTGAAAAGTTTGGATTTTGATTAGAAGCCCGCGTAGGGTTTGGAAAGTTGGGCACCTCAAACCTCAATTTATATTGAGGCACAACCTCGGTTAGCCAACTCGTTGATTTTTCTATCTTCTTTTTCAGCATTCTCTTTCGCATGGATGTGAATCGAGCATCTACCCTGGAGACTTGGTAACCCTTTGATTCCATGCAATGCAGGAGGCTATTTGTTCCGATCAAACGAGCAACATTTATGCAAACGAAGACATTTTGATTACCTGATATTTTTTCAATGGAATCAGATAAAGAAACATTTTCAACTTGCATTCTTTCACCTTGGAAATAAGTTTCCTCTGAATCCTTTAAATACTTTTCCAATGCATTTAAGTTTCCCTTCTTGTATTTTTTCACCATATCTTTTGATACCAGAAGTCCTTTGACAAAGTGTTTCGCAACGCAATATTGAAAGTATTCATCTCTGATTTTCTGTTCCTCAATACTATTTCCATTTACGACTGATGCTGCAAGTAACACGTCATCTGCAATCAGGTGAGGGTTGGCCAACGAGACTACTTGTCTATTATCATACCTGGCCCTCACCTCCAGGTAAGCAGCAGGCTCAGGTAAATTGCTTGATTTAAAATATTCATTTCTTCCAGTTAAGAGAAAGTTTTCATACTCATTATTTATCCTAGCAATCCCTTCCTGGGAATTCATCTCAGGATTCTCACTGAAAAGTGGACTTCTTTTAGGAAGTAAAATTCCGTCCATCAGGCTTGGCAACACCGCCTCGGAAAGATCCTGGTTACTTGCTTCAAAAGCCACTACCTGGCATTGGTCCAGAGCGATTAAGACAGAATCAGAGAAGTGATAAAGATCAGGAGAGCATAAATAAACCGTACCAAAAATGTATGTAGTTCCTGAATTTCCCGGCTTTGTCACTTTCCACAACAAGTCATATTCTCCCTTCTGAGAAAATAATGAAGTGGCACTAAAGAATATCAATAGAAAATAGAATAACCGCCAATAGATCAGCATGGTAAAATCTTGGTTTTGGTGATAAAAGGTTGAACTGTCACATTCATCGGGGAAATATAATGCGCATGATGCAATGGTTGTGTCTTTTCCAATGATGGTTCTATTCACAATGGCGCATTCTATGGTGAAATTATGGAATGAAAATTTTGCGCTCCTTTAGCATTCATTGTTGGCAGATGCCAACGACATGCTTAGGCACAGCTTATCCCGCAATGCAGGAGGCTATGCGAATTAGATTTAATACGTCAAGGTGCATGAGTAAAAAGCCATTATGGCGCGGGCTTCAAACTCCTACAACCTGTAGATTCAAAACTGTTATGAATAGCCCGTGCCTTCCCATGTTGT
>JANOVT010000211.1:0-2530 GCA_031417525.1 Flavobacteriales bacterium
GGTAAATTCTTAAATTTTGCATTCATATTCGTCGAAATATGGGACAAATATAAACAGGTATATTTGCATTCCAAATTTATTTTTATGCAAAAAGAAAATAGCGGTGTTTTCGGATCGGATTTAGACAAATGTGTTTACCAAATCGAAGAGATTGGCACGTATGGCGCTTTTGAGCTTAATAAAGAAAAAACCAAGTGCGCTGCTGTTTTTAAAATGAATATTGAGAGAGGTGAAGGAAAGGTTCGAGTGACAGCGCTATTCAATTTCGGCGCTGACGTTATCAGCGAAAAATCATGCGTTTATGAATACAAGATCATTGGAACGTGTGAATTTCATTACGCCCCCAGTTCCCAAATGATAATAGACTATCTAGAGTACCTAAGAAAAATTCTGAATGGTTATCTGTGCGACGCTAATGACAAACAAAAAAATTGGGTATGGGAAGAATTTGTTTGGTGGGATTTCGACCCGAACAACATTAAGGACTCTCTGAAACCATACATACAAATGGGGCTTATTTCTGGCGAGTAATAATCTCTCTGAATTCAATGACATTCGTTTTACCGAAACCGTGCAGCATGCCGCGAACAAATTCAGTAGATTTAGAAGAGGGTATGAATCGAATGGCGCGGCCTGAAAAATCAACAACGTGCTCACCTAATTCATGAGGGTTTTTTTTCGCTTCTTTACTCATTTCATCACCCACACAGCCGGAAGTAGTTTGTCCAACATGGGTATTGCCGTCATTATCAATTATAAATTATAACGAGCTGTTCCTTGAATCGAATATCCGATTCTCCCCAACTCAACTTTGATTGCAGCCATAATTGATAATTAATAATTGATAATTGATAATTCCTTTTCGTGACTTAGATCACACTTAAATCAGACGCTAAGATTTACCTTTGTTCCATGTCAAAAAGCAACAGTTACCTCGGTTCTATGCTGACTTTAAAATGTCCGCATTGTCATGAAGTTTCCATGTTTAACAACCCTTCCACGTATTCCATGGAAGATTTCGGCAAAGTGAAAGATACTTGCGACCATTGCGGAACAAATCTGAAACCCGAAACCGGATTCTATTTTGGTGCCGCTTATGCCAGCTATGCGCTCACCGTCGCAATGTGGATTTCATTGCTTATCACTCTCAAAATTTTGGATGCCTTTGGAGTCATCACTTTCGGATTTCTGACCCATCCTCTTACCTTTCTGGTGACTGGCGTCATCCTGACAATCGTACTATTCCCTTACTTCTTCCGACTTTCACGAAGTATGTGGGCACACATGTTTATCAAAGAAAAAGCTCCAATAAAGCCCTGATAAGCCCGCTGAACAGGGCTTGTTACTAAACTTTACAATTTGGTGATATTTCCTATGCAACGAAAGCATCGGAATCAAGTCTTTCAAGTGCACTTTTGCAAACTGCTTCAAGGAAAAATCAAACCGGACAAATTGTTGATTTTCAGTAGACGTATACCCGCACATTTCAAGTTGTGTTTCACCGCTATGGCCGTGATGTTGCTTTTTGCATCCGGTGCTAACGCGCAATGTGTCGTGATTAATGAGATCATGGTGAATGGCGGCGGAGGGAACGATGGACAAAATTCGCCGAATACGGAGGAATGGGTTGAGCTTTATAATACGTGTGATGTGCCAGTTGATCTGGGTTGTTTCGTGCTTACAGATGGTGATTTTACTGTCACTTTCCCGCCAAATACAACCATTCAACCAAATGGTTTTTTGGCTCTTGGAAGCAATAATTCTGGATTTTCTGTGGATATCAATTGGGCAACATGCAATTGTACTTCAGGAAGTGGTGTTGGCATATTCTCGAACTCAGATGAACAACTCGTTTTTCTGGATGACAACGGAATTGTCATTGAGGCAATCATTTGGGGCAACGGAGCTTTTCCTTTCAACATAACTACCAATAACAATGTTGGTTGCGGTTCGAATAGTGTGAATTTGTCCAATTCAAACACAACATTTATACCCATTCCTGCAAATGCAAATGGTTGCGCCAGTGCTTTGAGTTGCGATGGCGGTGATGTCTGGCAAGAGGTGTGCGGATCTGAAATCACTCCGGGTCAAAGCAATTCCGGTATGGTGACCATCGTTGATTTTACCAGCTCCAACCAAACCATTTGTACCGGCGATTGTATTGACTTTACAGATCTCACCGTGCCCAATTCATCCGGCTGGAGTTGGTCTTTCGAAGGTGCTCTCACTTCCACTTCGATAGCTCAAAATCCAACTGGCATTTGTTATGATGTTGTGGGACTTTTCGATGTCACGCTCGAAGTCACCAATGCGTGTGGCACCGACTCACTCACGCTTAATAACTACATTCAGGTGGATAGTGGAGTCATACCTGTGATTACTGCCAATGGACCGCTCACTTTCTGCGAAGGCGAAACAGTGACTATGGAAGCAACCGGTCCCGGTCCATACAACTGGACACAAGACGACGTTGCCATTGCCGGTGCAAACGCACAGCAATATGTGGTGACAGAATCGGGTACATACAACG
>JANOVT010000212.1:0-1545 GCA_031417525.1 Flavobacteriales bacterium
GTTCATAATAGGCTTTGCGAATGATGCGACTTTGTCCGGCATGAGAGCCTTGATCATGAGGAATATCAAATTGTTCAAGTCCTAAAACACGGCAACCACGGCTTGCTAAATAATAGCAGGTGGACGATCCCATTGAACCTACACCCAAAACGATTGCATCAAAGTTTTTAATCATACCAGCTGAGTTCACGCCAAATTAGAAAAAGTAAACAAGATTATAAAAACGATAATCCCAAACGCGTTCTTTTCTTTAAAGTCTCTATCTTACGAGCGTTAATCAATTACCCTATGAGTGATGTCACATTTCATCTATACGATCTGAAGGTAGAAGTGATTGAAGGAGATAAGCCTTTTGTATGCAGTCACCAGCCTGGTGATGCCTTCGAAGTGAGAGGGGAAAATCTCCACTTCAAAACAGAACGTCCCTTTTCCTTGTATGCATTGGCAACACTCCTACCCTTACTTGCACCCAAGCAACGACCTTTAAATCAATATGATTGGATGGCAACGGATCACATCATCGCTTGTCCTGACCCACATTGTGGCGCAAGATTTAAGATTAGCCGCATAGGCAAGCGCGTGTATAATCGATCCGCTACAACCATAGTTCCTCTACCTGAACAAAACGACTGGATCGAAAAAGAATGAGCATCGAAAGAATAGAAATAGCGCCTGGTTTTTCAATATCAAGAATCATCAAAGGAGGTTGGCAGTTATCGCAAGGCCATAGTGAAGGGAACAAAGATCATGCTGTTGAAGACATGTTTTCATTTGTCGAGCAGGGCATTACTACGTTTGACTGTGCTGATATTTATACAGGTGTCGAGGAATTGATTGGTAAGTTTTTAGCCGAGCGTAAGAAAAGACTTGGCTCGATATCCGATGTGCAAGTGCTTACCAAGTTCGTTCCCGACTTCAATATTCTTTCACACATCACCAAATCACACGTAGAAAAAGTGATTGATCGTTCGTTGAATCGATTGGGTGTAGAGCAGCTTGATATGGTTCAATTTAGCTGGTGGTCCTACGCTATTCCCAAATGGATGGAGACTGCCTATTGGTTAAAAGAATTGCAACAAACTGGAAAAATCAAATTGATCTCTGGCACCAACTTCAATACACAGGCTACTCGCGCTATAGTGGAATCCGGTGTGCCGATTAAAACGTTACAAGTACAATATTCATTACTCGACAATCGTCCTGAAAAAGAAATGATCGCTTTATGTAAAGAAAAGAATATTCATCTGCTCTGCTATGGCACGGTAGCGGGAGGTTTTCTCAGTGAGCGATGGCTGGGTGTTGCTGAACCGATGCCTCCTTATGAAAATCGTTCCATGGTAAAATACAAACTCATGATTCAGGAATTTGGTGGGTGGGAGTTATTCCAAACGCTCTTAAAAACATTAAGTCAAATTGCCAACGCACATCAGGTTAGTCTCACCAATGTGGCAACGCGCTACATCATTGAGCGCCATCAGGTGGGAGCAGTAATCATTGGCGCACGTGATTCAAAATATGTCGATGAAAATATAAAATTATTTGAGT
>JANOVT010000213.1:0-4753 GCA_031417525.1 Flavobacteriales bacterium
GAACCAAAGCCATCGTTTACAAAAAAATGAGACTCGAAATCATAGTTCTGCCCATAATCCAAATGGATATCTTGATCCCCATCACTATCGATGTCGCCAACGACGCATTGCGCATAATTGACTGGAGGACTAAAAATCGGATGCCAGATATCAAAAATAAAAGGGCTAGTCTGTTCATACCAGCCAACCATTCCACTGGAAAAACCCACTAAATCCAAATCCGAATCTTCATCAAGATCTCCTGACCTGTACCAGGAAAAATTCACAGGGAACGAATGATTGACAAACTCCGAATTACCAATATTTTCAATTAAACTCACATAGCTCCACATAGATCCCACCTGATCCAAATCACCATCCATATCAACATCTTCAGAAAGAAATTCAGCATTCCCAGTAACTTGAGTCGTGTCTGTAAAATTCCAATTTCCATCATTTTCAATCCAGACAGTCGTGCTCATTTCCAAATTGCTATCATAAAATGAACCGAGGATATCAACATCGCCATCCAGGTCGAAATCCAGCATGGTCAATGGTATGCCATCACTGGAGTATGGAACGTCAAAATTGCCTGACATAAATAACAAATTCTCATTTCCGCATTCCGGTAATCTGATATCCATCCAAATAATTCCATCATAATTTTTTACCAGCAAATCCTTAAATCCATCGTTGTCAACATCAAAAAACCGGGCACCACCAACAAGAACTTCTTCCATGAAATATTCAAACGACCAGCAGGACACCGTCCAATTCGCAAATGTTCCATCACCCGAATTCTCGAAATACTCTATACCTGTACTAAACATATCGGGCTGTGTAATGATGGTAACAATATCGTTATCCCCATCAAAATCCATATCTTCGACAAATACATGCTCTGGATAATAGCTGCTTGTAACAGGCAGAATGTCTATGCTTTCAGAAAACTGACTAAATAATTGACAACAACAGAACAAACACCACGTAAGTAGATAGATTTTTTTCATTTGGTTAAGCTTTGCGCATTTAAAAGAATACTCTTGTCGAAAGTCTTTTGCAATGCGTAAACCTATCACTTTCAATGTGGCGGGCTATCACACCTTCGAAGAATATATTAACCAAGATGTCAGAAGACATCCATTTCCACAAAAAAAGTCGAATTATTTTTGAAGCCGAATGAGAATTGGCTGAAGGGCAGAGCACTTCTCTACCATTTGTTTGAGATCCTAAAAAATCAAATCTTACACAACCTGTAATACGTCATCCCTTTTCTTGACTTCAAACAAGAGGAATCCTTTTCGGTTTTCCAGATTTTGTGGATGCTTTTACCGGTAGGATAATCGGTGAGGTAAATATCACCTTCATACAAGGTCCACTTGCCGGAAACATCTATCTTGTTTTCCGAATTCGAATTGTCGATGTAGTGAAATGTATTGTCCGGATTTAACGTCAATTCTACCGAAATTTCCTGGGCTGGCGCTTCTGCATAGGCGCAAACACCATACTTTCCTGCAACACCGGCAGCTTTTGGACGATCATCAGAAATGGTAAATGAGAACGATACAATGAGGACGCAGATCCACATGCAAGTAGAAATTGTTTTCATGATAGTTGTAATTTAGACAGACCGAAAGTAGTCATTTTTTGGATCAAAAAACCAAAACGGAAATTTCCTAATTCGCTGCGGTGAACTAAACTTGCGGCATGAATCCACTCCTCCATTCAACGTTCGTTCTGGAAAAGTATCCTGGAAAGGGTGGTTGGACTTATGTAAGAATTCCAAAGCTGGCAATCAAAAAGAAGGCACCGTTCAATATGGTCAAAGTGCGCGGCTCTATCGATGGTTTTGAAATCAACAAATACCACCTGATGCCAATGGGTGATGGCAGACTATTTCTGCCTGTCAGAGCCGAAATAAGAAAAAAAATCGGCAAACAGGAAGGCGATCGTGTGGAAGTGATACTCTATCCTGATACAGAGCCTTTGGAAGTGCCTGAAGAGATGCTCATTTGTCTTCGCGACGAACCCCTCGCCTATCGCTTTTTCCAGAAACTTTCAGAAAGCGAACAGAAATACTATGTGCAGTGGATTTATTCAGCCAAAAAAGAAGAGACCAAAGTGAATCGGATGGCAAAGTGTATTGAACGCTTGTCGCTTGGAAAAAAAATGTATGAAGTGGACAAAGAACTTTAGTTGTGAGTTCAAGAAATATAAAAGTTTGATCCCTTCTGCATTGCTTCAATGATAAATTGCGTGCTGAAACCAACTTCAATCCTTTCATGAGAATTTTTACATCGATAGTATTGCTATTTAGCACGACTTGTTTTGGCCAGACAATAGGCGAAATCAATCACAATCAAGAGTCGAAGAATAACGAGACAATTCAACAAGCGCAATCAGAAAAACCGCTGTGGGTCGAGTTGTTGTATTCCGATAACCCCAACGCATTTGCTCTCAAAGAAGCATATGAAGAATATTACAGAACACACGACTTTGTAAAATCAATACATACTCAGACATACAAACGTTGGTTGAGTTTGAATCGAAAATATATCAACGAAAATGGAGAAGTTCGTTATCCGACCGCAGATGAGCGCAAACAAACCGAGCAGAAAATTGCTTCGTTAAAAAATCAATCGAGAGAGTCTGGTTCTGATATCTGGAGCTTTGCCGGTCCGGAAATTCATTACGTGAGCGATGGTTCTCTGGAAGAAGGATTTCGTCATAGCAACATCTATTGCCATGATCGGAGTCTTACCAATCCTTCTGTTTTGTATTGTGGATCTGAAAGTGGAGGTGCATATAAAACGACCGACGCCGGTCAACATTGGGAGCATATCACCGAAGACTTGATCGTTGGAGATGTGCAATCATTGCGTATTCATCCGACAAATGAAAACACGGTACTTATGAGCACTGCCAATGATTTGTGGCGAACAGTGGATGGAGGAGCAACATGGAACGTCATTGGTCAACCATCCTTTGTCTCCCAAAATGTACGCGCATCGGAAATTGCATTCAATCCTGAAAATCCGGACATCATCTACGCAGCTTGCAACAATGGTTTTTGGCGCAGTATCGATAGCGGCGACAACTGGACCGAAGTGCTTACTCAACAATGCAGGACCATCGCCTTTCAACCAGGAGATGCATCAATAGTATATACCATTCAAGAAGTGGATGTATATAATTCCCTTTTTTATAAAAGCACAGACTACGGCGCAACCTGGACCATGTATAACAATGGCTGGCTGGACAATTCATCTGAGCAACTTTTACCTGAAGGCGGAAGATTGGCCACAACGGAAGCTGATCCGAATCGCATTTATGCAATCCTAGTTGGTTATCAGGAAGACAATTCCACAATCGTAACAAACGGCTGGATTGGTGCCTGGGTAAGTTACGATGCCGGATTAAGCTGGGAATTTCCACACGGCGAAATGGGAACACCTTACACATCGGAACATCCCAACCTCATGAATTTTCAGGCTGATGATGGCACGTACACACAAATCAATTACAACACAACGCTTATTGCTTCACAACTCGATCCTGACAAGGTACTCATCGGAGGTTTGAACTTGTGGGTAAGTCATGATGCCTGTGCTACCTATGAAGGTGTGGGTGGATACATCGGCGGTATTGATTATTTCCATGTGGATCAGCAAGAGTATCGCATCTATAAAACGAGTCTCACCACAGAAGAAATCTGGTTCAGTAACGATGGCGGAATTGGATTCAGCGATGACTTTATGGCTACGCATCAGAATCTCAATCGCGGCATTCAGGCGGTGAATCTTTGGGGATATGATCAAGGCTGGAATGAAGACATGATGGTTGGTGGGCGATACCACAACGGCAACATGGCGTATCACGAACTTTATCCTGCGAAAGAATTTCTTGCACTTGGAGGCGGAGAAGCTGCAACAGGTTACGTTAATTATTCCGATGAAAACAAAACCTATTTTTCAGATATCGGCGGATATATCCTTCCTGAAGCTTTGGATGTTTCACCTGAATATTTCTCCACAGATATTTATCCAAGTGAAAGCTATTGGAACAACAACTCTTCGCGTATGATGTTCGACAATGAATACTTCAACGTTGCCTGGCTTGGTCGGGAAAACAAATTGTATCGTTCAACCAACGGAGGAAGTTCGTTCAGTGAGTTTTATGCTTTCTCATCCAATACGGATGATCAGGTATTGTGGATCGAACAGAGTTATGCAGATCCAGATTTTTTGTACCTGCACTTTGTTTCATCCAATACAACACACATTTGGCAAACAACAGATGGTGGTGAATCGTGGAATGAACTTGATCTGCCATCGACACAACGCGAAATGGTTTTTACAACAAGTGCAACGAATCCGGAAGAATTGTGGGTGGCCTATTATTATGGAGGCAATGGCGCAAAAGTTTATCACACAACCAATGCCGGTGCAGAGTGGGACAATATCACCACTTCCGCATTGAACGGCGAAGAAATTTGGGCGATTGCACACCAAAATGGAACAGATGGTGGTGTTTATCTGGCAGTAAAAAATGGTCTGGTATTCTATCGAAATAATACAATGAATGATTGGGCGTCTTATAGCACCGGACTTCCGGCTAGTACCGAACCACTTCGCATTGTGCCATTCTACAAAGGAGAAAAAATCCGTCTTGCTACATGGAATCTTGGTGTCTGGGAAGCAAGCTATTATGAGCCCTCAACATTGATTGCAGATTTTGCAGCAGAGTTGGGGACCTATTTCTGTCCTGGTGATCT
>JANOVT010000214.1:0-27012 GCA_031417525.1 Flavobacteriales bacterium
ACACTCTTTTTTGGTATAAAAAATGGCGGCGCGATGCGCCGAAATTTTTACCAATACCTCGTTATCGATGTCATGGTGAGCTTGTCGAACCATTCTCACTTACCACAAAATGTCATTGGCTCCCGCGATTAACAAACTCAAAAAAAACAGCCTTCTTTCGAAAGCCGTTTCTTTTTACGAAATAGTCCACAACTTCTACAGATGAAAATTTATTTGTGCCAATCGCACCGCACATCAATTCGTAAAAATCAACTGTGGTTTATTGGTCGATGATTGTTTTGAATTTGCTACAAACCGCGTGCTTGATGTAGGAATGGTATTTCGGATCATCACGGAGATAAGAGTCGCACCTGAAGCTCTGAGCGCGTTCACTTGCGTTGCGATATCCCATTCATAATATTGGTTCGTGGTACCGGCTGCGTTGATAGTGGCAATCGCCGATCCTGTAGGTGCCGGTTTGTTGTTGTATGTGATCGTATTCTCCAGCCAGGTATTGTTCGGAACAAAGAGTGTCTCAATAGGAATGGAAGGTGTATTCGAATTGTTTAGTTTACCATAGATCCGCATCTTGACGGAAGAAGCATTGGATGGAAATGCACTGATGTCAAAACGCAGATAGGACTCATAGCTCGCCGATCCATTGTCATTTTTCGAGTATAACTGTGAGGTGGTTCCAAAGGTGTTGTTGCTAAAATTCCCACCTCGCACATACGCATCGGCAACAGGATTCATGACAGCAGATGCTATTGTTTTATACAAAGCCAAATTGGGTATCGCCTGTTTTGAAATGCCCGGACCTTGATAACTGACACTGAGATTCTCCGAGCCGTTGAGATCAAAATAGTCGACCGTGATGGCGTGTTTTCCGGCGAGCAATCCAATTTGTCCGGATGTTTCTACATTGCCATGCAGGCCATCGTTATTTACCACCAGTGTGGTGCCGATGTATAGTTTGCTTCCATCATCGGATGATGTGTAAAAGGTATAAACACCATTCGTAGGAACCGAAACATAACCAGTAAAGCGAAAACCGAAATTGTCATTTTGGGTGCGGGGAGTGAGATCAAAATTTAATACTACTCCGCTTGATACGGGTGTTAGTGAAGTGAATGCAGGTATAGTACTCCATGATCCATGATAATAAGAATAATTCAATCCGCTGCTGGTATTTGCAGGATTCTCCGCTGTGCGGAGTGCGGCTGAAAAAGTGGCCGTGTATACTATATCAGTAACAGGTGTCGTAATGGTTTGTGTTTGCAATCCACCTTCTGACCAATTCGTAAAATTGTAGGTGAGTGCATTGTTGATCGTTTGAGGCGAAGTCGCACCAATCGACCTCAACATTCCTTCCACACTCGTTACGGATAATGGTGCGGTGAAAGGTTGTCCATCCAGTGTAACGGTTAATCCTTGTGGGGTCGTGTTCAATGTGATCGTTGTTGTTCTTGGAAGTATATCGGTGAACGCAGTGTCCTTTGCACCTTGAGAATCCGTTACCACCAAATACAATCTATAAAATACATCTGCTGCAGTTTCTCCTGTATTTGGAATGTTGAATGAACCACTCGCTACGCCATCAGGTGCTGTCGGTCCGGGATGGGTGTGAACGTTATGATGAAAAACAACATACCATTCGAATGCTGTTGCCGGCAAAACACCATCCTGATTGTCATTGCCTGTGCCATCAAAACTGATGGATGTGCCTGCTGTATATAAAGCTTCAACAGCAGGAGTGGTGATGTTCGCTACTGGTGATTGGTTGGTGGTCGTCACTGTCAGTGTGCCGTTGTTACTTGTTACACTTCCTCCTGAATTTGAAACGACAACAGAATAGATTCCTGCATCAGTTGGCACTACTGCCGGAATGGTATAAGTAGAATTTGTTGCAGTACCGATGTTGATCCCATTCTTACGCCATTGATAACTGATGGGTGCGCTGCCTGTTGCTGCCACAGAAAATGTAGCCGGATTGCCTTGTGATACTGTTATGCTTTGTGGATGCTGTGTGATCAGTGGGGCAGAAGTAGAAGTGTACTGTACTTTGTATAAACTGCTGTTGGATCGTGAAAGAAAATACAGGCTGCCATCCATTCCTGTAATCAAACTAACGGGAGCACCTGCGATGGAAGTTGCAAAATTGGTGCGTGTAACGGTTGTGCCGGAGATACTAAGTTTATCGATCCAGTTACCACAGTAGTCAATGTAAAAATAATTCCCTGTATAAGTCGTGGGATAGTTGGTTGATGATGGGTTGAAGAATGTTCCTCCGGTAATAGCGCATCCTTGTCCGCTTCCTGAACCATGAGAGTAAGTGTAAACAGGATTGGTGTAGGCAGCATTGCTGCTCATCCCTTCCGCTGATGGCCATCCATAATTCAGGCCGCCAAGTGTGCAATCGTTTATTTCTTCCCAGGTATTCTGGCCGACATCATTGACAAATAATTTTCCTGTGCCTGGTTGAAATGTGATCGTGTATGGATTTCGCATTCCATAAGACCAGATACTTCTTTTTTGTACTGTACCAGTTGTGAAAGGATTCCCTGCAGCGGGTGTACCGTCAGCATTTAATCGCAAAATTTTCCCCAGATAGTTGTCGAGGTTTTGTGCATTTATGGAATTGGCATTTTCACCAACGCCGACATATAATTTTCCATCCGGACCGAATTGCATGGTACCACCGTTATGGTTGGTTGCACTGCTCAATGGATCGAGGTTCAATAAAATCACCTCGCTACCGGCTACTGCAACATCACCATTTGCAGTAAATCGACTGATGCGGTTGTTTGCCCCGGTGGACACAGTATAATAAAGGTAGATAAAATTGTTGGATGCGAAGAGAGGATCGAATGCAATACCCAACAGACCTCTTTCACCGGAAGAATTTACACTCAACGAAATAAAAGGTGTGATCAATAGGCTTCCGTTTTTAAACACTTTAAGTACCCCGTTTTGTTGTGCAATAAAAATCCTTCCATCCGGTGCGAGTGCCATCACGGTTGGGTTGGAAATACCACTCGCCATTTGAACCTGACTAAAGCCGGAAGGATAAACCTGTGCTTGTGAGATGTTGAATGCAAGAGACAACACAAACATGATGGAAGCTGTCAGCTTGGATTTTACATTGGAAGTGTATAATGGAAATTTACCAAATCGGAATACCGATGAGAAGCTGAATAGAGTTGTTTTCATGAAAGTGATTTTAGGTGGATGATGGATATAAATTCAAAGAAGCAATGTGTCGGCTCTTTGTTTTTTAACCGCCGCTAACCTGCCACAAACTTTTGGGTTAGACATTACAACGGGTTCTTTATATGTTACATAAATATGTGTGACTTCGGCAATCCGCGCAAGTAATTTTGGAGGATAAATGATAGACACCGGAGGCACGCTAGCTTAAATGCCTTTGTGCAATCCGATTCAGCGGGTATGCCTCATAGAAGAGGAGATGGCAAGTATGTTGGCGGATACCAACGCCAATGAAAGGCACAGCTTGTCACGCCTCGCGGGAGGTTAGGCGAATCAATTTTGAATCTGCAAAGCTTTTGAGAATAAAGCCCGGGCCTTCCGAGTTGGCCAATACAGAGACAAATTTGATTTGCCCAATATTGAAATGGTGGCCACAAAAAAACAGTTCACCCCTATAGGGCGACGGAACTGGTGCGAGGCCATGCGGCCTGAACAAAAGGATAAGACAACATCGGTCGGATTATCTCAATTCATAGTCCCAATAAATTCTCTTTTAATTACCATATATGAGGCTTTGAATGCTTGTGACAGTGCTTGGTCGGAACTCAATTGGCAATCCGCTAAATTGATTGAATGGATCATGGTTTCGCCTTCAAGTGAATCAATCTAAAAGCATTCTTAAAAGGAATATGAGTGAATCATAGCCTGATGCTGACAAGATGAGAGCCTTGCCTATGGAAGTGATTTTATCGAGATGGAATTTTACCTCTTCCGGACGTGCTCCTCCCTCAACAGATAACTCACGCTCATCATACCTCCCCAGGCGCTTGTCTTGCGTGTATAAGCATCGTCTGTGAGCGTGTTACCGATGATGCCTCGCTTGCCTCCCTGAAGTCCGACGGACCAGTGCATACCTAGTTTGTAATCGACGTAAGCACGCAGATTGTATCCTGGAACCCATTGTTGTAATGTAGTATTGCTTAGTTCCTGGTAGCCATTTCCTTCTGTGTTCGGCAATGCACCACGACGTTCGATAAGTCTGCCGATGGAAGGTCCTCCTCGCAAACCTATCAGCCAATTTCCTTTACCCGTGTGTATATCTGCCAGCAATGGTATTTCGAAATAAGAAACACTGTTTTGGATTTGTCGCGCTTCACGCACGAGGGTATTGGTATAACGTGTTCCATATGCAGACGCAATGGTTTGAATGGTTCGATCTTCAGAATAGCCCAGGTAGGTATAGCCGTTTCCGTTGGCGATAGAGTCCGTGACAATCCACACGGATGTATCTACCAGTGAAAGGTACCAGTACTTATACGTCTGACTCAGGTTGGCGCGCTCCTGACCGACATCCAGATTTTCACGGTAGTTTGAATAGTGCAGTCCGGTGCCCCATCCAAAATGATGATAATTGCGAATCATCTCGGCTCCAAATCCATTGGAGGTGTTGCTTTTTGTATGGTCCATCCACGCCTCACGTGGCAGGCCGGTGATGCTTGTTTGATTGTTCCAAATACCGGCAAGCAATGATAGTTTCCAGAGCCGGATACTGTTCGATGGTATAATATTCACACGCATCAATCCGTCATCCTCTTCAGAAAATTTGCCATCGATGCTTTTTATGATGGTGACTTGCTTTTTTGACTTGTCTGAGATTGTGTTTTCTGCCGAAAGCATATTCAATTCGTTGTTGACATCAGGTTGATCTCCGATTGATGGAGGGGATGAAATCATGGTATTTATGGAAGGACTCATTTCAAATTGACGTCTATCAATTCCGGACGGTTCCAATTGATTTGATGCTTCGATGGTTAAGTTGGAATTTTTACTATCAATGGCAGCCGTATCATGAGTATCGATGTTATTGAATGTTGGATGCGAAGGTTTGATATTATTTGATTTCGCATTTGATTTTAATGAATTTGACTTCTCTTTTTTGTCTGAAACTTTTTGATCATTTGAAGTGCTGTTCGAATTGCGTGAATCACTTGTGAAATTCGTCACCGATTCTTTGTCTTTGGTGGTCGTTGTTGTTTCATACTTTGCTTGAATTGTTGTCAAGGCTTCAGAAGATGTTTCAGTGAGAGCAGATCCATCTTTAGCTATGGCTGCAGGTTGGTTTGAAGTTGTAAAGTTCTCTGAGGTGTTATTTGATGGAATAGGAGAATAGGGTTGTGAAGCCTGATTATTGTTGCCGTTGCCGACAATCAACCAAACACACACTGCGGTGATTGGAATAAGCAGCCAAAGGAAATAGAGGTATCCACGATTACTTCTTTTATGAGCAATCAGCTTTTGTGCCTTTAGCCACTGAGATTGATCGAACGCGAATTCACGTTCGTTCATCTTTTGCCTGGCCAGGCGATCAAATTCTTCGTTGTTTCTCATTTCGTTTGCAGCATTGATTTTTTTGCTAACTTGCTAATATCACTCTGAAGCTGCGCTCGCGCTTGTGATACATGCCAGCGCGATGTACCTTCACTCATTTCCAACATATCAGAAATTTCTTTATGACTGAAGCCATCGATTGCAAATAAGTTAAATACACGACACGACATCTCAGGTAGTTTTTTCATCAGTGTTTCAAATTCTTCTGATTCCATTTCATGGAGATATTCATTCACTACATTCTCATCGGTCTCAGGGAAATCATCTTTCAGTATCTCGGTGGATTTTCTATTCTTGTTTTTGCGGTGATCGTCAATCACAATGTTGATCAATATCCTGCGCACCCAAAGCTCAAACGGAACATTGTCTTTTCGGTCGTTTAAGTGATTGAGTATTTTTAAAAAACCGATGTTCATTTTGGCTTCTGCATCCTGTCGGTTTCTTTCATAGCGCGTGCAGACCGACATCATGAGCGAGAAAAGTGCTTTGTACAGTTCGTACTGCGCTTTAGGCTCTTCGCGGATGCAACGTGCTATGAGTTCTTTTTCTACCAAGGTAGCAGGACATAAAAGGGTCTGTATGCGATGCACACAGACCCTCTGTCAATTTAGTGGCAATTCTATTATTGCTTCACGAATCTTCTAGTGGTTGTCTGTGTGCCGTTTGAAATTTGCAACACATACATGCCGGCTTTCAGATCGTTCACATCGATTTGAAGTTGGTTGGTGCCATTGCGCAAAGTGTTTTTCGTTTGCGAAACCAGTTGACCGCTCATATCAATGAGGCTCATGATCACTTGACCATTTGATCTGGTGGTGATGGACAAGTTAATTGCGTTCTGCACTGGATTTGGCCAAAGTCCAATTTCTCCTTTGATCTGTTCAGTGTCGACAGAAAGTGGTTGAGCAGCTACAACATTTAATGTAAGGACTGATCTGTTATCATTTTCTGCATCGCCCGTGAAGCCAACAATGATGCCTTCGGAGTCCACAGAAATGGTCTGGCAATAAGTATCTGTGCAGCCTGAAGCATCTGAAATACTGAGGCAAAGTTCATAAGGGCCGTTACCATCATAAATATGGGATGGATATGCTTCAGTTGAAGAAGTTCCATCTCCGAAACTCCATAGGAATGTCATTGAACCTGTTCCGCTAATGCTGAGGTTCCAAGCCCACAACTCATTCGGAATAGGAAGTACAACAGTTGAGTCGATGGTGTTTGGATCTTCACCCGGACCAAAGGTGTAGCCTTGAACAACCCAGAAATTAGCTTCACATCCCTGGCTGACGCTTTGACCCTGACAATTGCAATTTACATCCCAAGAATCGTTGAACGTGTTAGGATCATTGTCATCGCAAGGTGTTCCTGGTAAGGTAGATCCTCCAACAACGCCCAAACAGTCAACAAATGTGATTGCGGTATCTCCAATGCATGTGCAGTTAAAAGACCAAGTGTCATTATCCGTAAGCGGGTCTCCATCATCACAAGGAGTTCCTGGTAATGATGAGCCGTTTAATACTCCCAAGCAGTCAACGAATATATTCGTTTCTCCCGCGCAATTGCAGTCACTTCCCCACATATCATTGGTGGTATTGGGATCATTGTCGTTACACGGTGTTCCCGCCAAAGCAGAACCTCCAACAACACCTAAACAGTCAACAAACGTGTTTATGGTATCTCCAATGCATGTGCAGTTAGAAGACCATGTATCATTTTCAGTATCTGGGTTTCCATCATCACAAGGAGTTCCCGGCAGAGCGGAACCACCAACAATACCCATGCAGTCCACATTGGAAATTACTTCTCCTGTGCAAGTACAGTCACTTCCCCACACATCATTGGTGGTATTGGGATCATTGTCGTCACAAGCAGAACCAGGCAAAGCAGAACCGCCAACAACGCCCATGCAGTCGACATCCGAGAGATTACAAGCGAGCATCACATAAACGGTAGCATTACCTAAAAAGTCGATTGTATAGGTGAAGACCGCAGTCGTCAATTGTCCCTCGCAAGGGTATGTGATGGCAATGGTCCCGGAAGGATCCTGTACTAAGATGGAGTCGGCAATTGTGCAATTGAAGTCTACAAGAAAGTCAGTACTAATAGAAGGTGGTATGTTTTGGATGCTTGAGACATGTATGAAACTGCCGATTGGATTGCAGTTGGCAAGTCCACCATAAATTGAGACGACGTAATTTGATTGTGCGGAGGCTGCGACACCGAAAAGTGTAAAAACCGCGATAGTGAGGATTTGTAATGTGTTTTTCATAATCGATGCTGAGCTGGATTTAGGGGCTCACTTCCATACACGCAAAGATGGACCGATAGGTTGGGTGAGAAGTGATATTTTTTTCTTTGTTAGCTGTTATTTCGTGTTGCAGCTTTTTCTTAGATATAGAAAGGAAGTTGTATTATTCTTAATTTTTGCCATCCTTCTTATTGGTTAACCGATCAACTATGAATGAGTCAGAATCTGGCACTTTTATGTAATCAACGGCCAGGCGGCTTTGGATGAAAACGTTGTCTGTCGAATTTTCATGAACCAAACTTGTTGATGTATTAAGGTTTGAAATTTCTACTTACAATGACTAGTTTTGTGATCTAAACAGATTTTGCTAAACGTCACACTATGGTCCGAATTATTTCATTATTATTACTATTCTTTGCCTATCAATTCTCCGGAAATGCGCAGTACTGCATTCCAACCTACACCAATCCTGATGGTGATGATTTTATTGATGGATTTGAATTAAGCAATCTCACCAACAACAACACCGGATATTGTGGAGGTGATGGAAATATCGATTACACACAATCATTGCCTGCCATCGAACTGACGATAGGCCAACAATACGATTTTAATTATACTGGTGGAATCTATGATTCGGACAAATACAGAGTGTGGATTGATTACAATCACGACAATGATTTTGACGACGCAAACGAGGCCATAGCAAATGGCACCACTTCACTTTCATATCAGACGATACTATTGCAGTTTATTGTATCACCGGGAGCACAAACCGGCTTGACAAGGCTCAGAATTCGATGTGCGTATGCCCTCGTTCCATTGATCGATCCATGCGCCAATTACAATTATGGTGAAACAGAAGACTATGCTGTGAATATTTCGCCATCAACAGTGTATTGCACTCCAGATGATCAGGGTTTGAATGGAACTGTAGGATTATTGGCCAGTGGTTTGTCATTCGGAAGTATTTCGTCAAGTTTTTATTTCCCTTCTGAACCATACTATCACAATTATACTTCTACGCTTTCGACATCGGGTACTGTGGGTGGGTCTATTGATGGACAGTTTGAATTCGGTTCAATTGTCGGTGCGACATTGATGATGTGGATCGACTGGAATCAAGATGCAGCATTTAGTCTTTCTGAATTTGTGCATTCAGTCACTAATAATTCCTTATTTGAAATGGATAATTTTACAGTGGATGTTCCAAATTCTGCTCTCACTGGAAGCACTCGTATACGAGTCAGAATTCAGGTGAATGGTGTAGGCATGGATCCTTGTTTTTCATCGGGTAATGGATTTGCAGAAGATTATACATTGAATATCTCTGGTTCTGTTGGCACTGCTCCAACAGCAGCATTTTCTGCCAATCCACTTACGGTTGCTGTTGGTGGTTCGGTAGATTTTACGGATCTCAGCGCCGGCGATCCAACTTCCTGGACATGGAATTTTACGGGCGCTTCTCCTTCATCTTCTGGTGTACAAAATCCGGCAGGCATTATTTACAACACGCCGGGATGTTACGCGGTCAGCCTTAGCTGTTCCAATGACGATGGTTCAGATGTTCTCTCAGAGCCATGTTATATCAATGTTGTCGAACAGGGGGAAGGTTGTTCTGAATTGTTTTTTTCTGAATACATCGAAGGCGCAGGAAACGACAAAGCAATTGAAATATACAATCCCAATTCGTCGGCTATCGACTTGTCTGCATATTCCATAGAGCTTTATCCTAATGGTGCTGTCACACCGAATACAACGTTTGACTTTACAGGCAGTTTGGCAGCGCATGCTGCTCTGGTGATTGCCTCTTCAACTGCCTCTGCAAATATTCTATCTCTGGCGGATGAGACGAGTGGCGTGTGTAATTTTAATGGTAATGATGCATTGACACTTTCGAAGAATGGAATTGCGATCGATGCGATCGGTGAAGTTGGCAGCAATCCCGGGTCTTTTTGGTCGGTTGGGACAGGTTCAACATCTGATCATACACTGGTGAGAAAACCGAATGTAAGCGCGCCTTCGCTGAACTGGACCGAAGGTCAAAACGAATGGTTGTCATTTTCTTCCGGTACTATTTCGAATTTAGGAATACACGATTCTGATTGTGATGGTGGAACTTCTGTAACGAATGAGTTGAAGACCTTTGAAGATGATCCAATTGTATGGATGAGCAATTATGGAGGACAGTTGAATTGGAAAAATGTGAGTCAGGATTTGATTGGTGAATATGCAAGAATCTTTGATTCTAAAGGAGTGATCGTGGATCAATTCAGAATGAATGCAGACTCATCTTCTATTTCAATGCAACCGTTAGCAGATGGAATTTATCTTTTGATGGTTGCAGGTTCCGGGCCGAATGTGTTTGTGAAAAAATTGGTAGTGTGTTCTGGATATTAGGTTGAGATCTTGACCATCATGGCTTGGCATCCTCCAATAATTATCTACTCTTTTATTGCACAGACTTTCCTTGTTCTCGGGAGGCTAATTGAATTGGAGTGGTTACAATCGTGTTTAAGTTTAAAAAGCCCACGCCATCCTTTTCATCATAAAACTCACATGAGTACGCAAGAGAAGCTCCCTCATGACTCACACTCAAACTCACTCTCATCTTCACTCTATTTCTTCACCCTCTCCAACTCTGTATCCGAACTCCCGGCATCGCGCGCCGCCAATACTTTTCCTTTAGTGAATTTATAGCTGAATGATATACCGAACACACGACTATCGAAATAGGATTTCCAGGAAGCTGTGCTTTCATTCAGACTCAAAATATTTCCACCCGGTTGAAAGGTGTAAAGTGCATCGTTGATGTTGAGTCGCAATGTCGCTTTGTTGTTCATCATCTTATATGCAAGCCCTGCATTGATAGTGTGCAAGGGTATCATCACAAACTGAGATGAATAGATTTTTGTCCTGTAAAAACCCGAGAGTTCGGCACTCAACTTATCGGTGATGGTAAACATATTCACCGGATTCATGGAGAAAAAACCGCCCTGGTTGTCGAGCCTCTGCCCATATAGTTTGCCGGAATAGGTGGTGTACATATACTCTGCGTAAAATTGAATCGTCCACCACTTCGCCACCTCGTATGCACCGCTCACAGAAAATCCGAGGTAAGTACTCTTACCGATATTTCCCGGACGACTGTAGAAAATTCCGTTCGTCTGTTCGATAGTTTCATTGATCTCATTCTTGTTGGTACCGGCGTACATCGTGAAATTGTAGTTGTTGTTGTTGAGATACGACAACTCACCGTAATACGAAAACGTTGGTTGTAAAAATGGATTTCCTGAATAGAGTGTGAACCTGTCCATCGGATAAGTGAATGGATTCATGTCCTGGTAGTTGGGGCGGTTGATCCTTCTTCCTGCTGAAAGTCCAATCACATGTTTACCCAAGGAATCAAGTTTCTGGTTGAGATAAAGGGTTGGGAAAAAGTTGCCGTAATTCCTTTTAAATGTAGAATCGGGTTGTAATGCATTTCCTTTTTGCACTCCTTCCATGACGGTGTTTTCATATCTCAATCCTGCCTGATATGCGAACAGTTTTTTTTCACCGCTGTAGTTCACATAGCCTGCATGGATTTGTTCGTCATAAAAAAAGGTATTTGTAAAATCATAATTCGGGGACAATTCGCCATCAGCTTCATCGTAAAAATTTGCGAAATTTTCTGTGTGAATACTGCTGGTTTTTGCGCCGGTATCGAATCTTGAATGATTTCTGAATGGATGACTATAATCAATCTTAGCTGTTGCGATATCAATCGATGAAGGAAGGTTGCTCACAAGATTTGTAGACAACAATAGCACATCACTCGGAGTGTATGTATCATTGAGTAAGGACTGGTCCATTTTTGCATCGAAGATGGAATAGTCCGCGTTCATAGATAGCTCTTGACCGAGTGAGTCGATCTTCCAGGTGTAATTGATATTCGCTGTGATGCTGCTCATTTTTTGTTTCATCGGAACGAACGCATTCACTTTGCCGGTGAGTGAGGACAGCGAATCAGAAATTTCAGCAAGATTGTGTGTGGATTCTGTATTGGTATTGGTAAATCCTGATACCGAAAAACCGGCCGTTGAATGTTCATTCATATAATAGTCCAGACCGACCTTTCCCTGCCAGCCTTCATTTCGTTTTTTGATTCGCGTACGTTGTATAAATCCGGAATTCAATTCACCATCCGTGAAGTACTGGCGGCGGATCGTGAGGTCCTGGTAGCTGCCATTGTTGCCATAAGAAAAATTGCTGAAGAAATTCAACTTGTTGATTCGGTAGTCCAGATGAAAGCTATCGTTGCTGCGCCAGTAATAACCTTGACTGTAGCCCACGTTCACTCCGCCGCTCAGGCCATTTACTTTCGTGCGTTTCATCACGATATTGATGACACCGGCGCTTCCTTCGGCGTCATATTTTGCCGGTGGTGTAGTCATGATTTCTATTCTGCCGATGGAGCTTGCCGGCAATGATCGAAGATAGGAGGCGAGGTCGGAAGAAGAGAGATAAGTTTGTTTATCATCTATCATCACCATGACACCACTCTGACCTCTTAGCTTGATGTTGCCTTCCAAATCTACCTGTACACCCGGAGATTTTTCAAGTACTTCCAAAGCTGTCAATCCCGCATTCGATATCAATGCATCGGGGTTGATCACCATCCGGTCAATTTTTTTTTCTGCGAAAGGAATTTTTCCGACCACCACCACTTCGGCGTTCGTTACTGATTGAGGCGTAAGTTTCACATTCAGAAATGATGAAAGATCATTCAACTTATCCGTGGTATAGAGTGAATAACCGAACATCTGCACCATTGCCAGGAATGGTCCCTGTTCATTGGTCGCTACTTCGAAACTTCCATTCGGTTCGCTGATCGCTGCTTTCACAAGTGTGGAATCTGAAAAGTGCAAAAGACTGATCACCGCTCCTTCCAGTGGTTGATCCAGTTGGTCAGTGACTACTCCTTGTAGAGTACTGATTTCCTGGCTGTGAAGTGCAATCACAAAAAGGCTATTACAAATAAGGTGAGTAGTGGCTTTTATCATTGCAGCGAATTAACCCATTTGATTTGCAATAACTGAAATGCAGAATGACAAACTATGCTAAATGAAGGACTACCACGTCGGGGTTGAACACATAAACTTTGCTGTTGCTACTCTTTTTCACATCGCCTTCCGCCTGGCTTTGCAAGTTGTGCCGAGTAAAGTTCGCCACTCTTGCAAGTGCATGCCTAACTCAGTGGTGGGATTTTACAATTTGGTTCATGGACAACAGCAAGATCGGGTCTACTTATATCTTGTGATAGTGTAGCGAAATTTGTTTGACGCAGAGTTCGACGAAAATGTGATGTTGGAACATCAAAATCAGATGAGCGTCCTGGTATCTATGCGCTCAAATATTTGAATCCGAATATTTTATTCCAGATTCCGATACATACAAGAGGCTGCCCGATTGAGACAGCCTCTTTCGAAAAAATCTTTCTATCAACATTCATGCTCCAAATTGAACTGTTGTTGTCTATGGCAAAGCATCGAGCGCATCTTCAAGTGCATCAGCTGTACTAGCCGCCATCGTGATTTCATAAGTCAAACCATTGGTTGGTGTTATCGGCAAGTATCCTGTATAGAGTTGGCCATTCACTACTGAGATGACAACAACATGCATCGGTATTGCTCCAAGATGTGTATCTGTTATGAGGTTGTTGATGGTACTACCCCATCCGGAAACTCCCAGAGGCCAAACTGCATTTTCATTGTCCAACACAGCATATGCAACGGTATTTGAAGTTTCTAAACCATCAACACCTGAAAGATGGAAATAACATGTCATCCCGCTGAAGTTGATGAATGCATCGCAATTCATCCACATCATACTGTCGACTGTAATATCGTATTCATCTCCAATAGGATCGAATGTGAAATCCGATGACCAGTTCTGTTCCTCCCATTCAAACACTGAGTCCGCAGGAGCCCAGTTCACTGAATCGGCTGCAAGTGCATCATCGAAAAAGAGGATCATGCCTTGGTCTTCTGCCTGAGCCGGCACTGAAATTTCCATCATTGCTCCTGGAATAAGCAATAGTTCGTTGTTGCCTTGTTTGGCGCCTACAAAAAATTCTCCACCACTATTGAGTGGCCATCCATTCATTGTCGGTACTACTCCCGTAAAAATCATTTGACTTGTTGAAAAGACTTCGCGGACGGTGACAGTGACATTGCCACTAACAGCAGCACCGTTTGAAAGTTGAAAACAACTAGCAGGAAAAGTGATCGTAGTTCCTTTGTTTGCCGTAATTGTACCTCCGCTTCCGGCATTCAAAGTGAATGTTTGTGCAGGCTCTATGCGTGAAGCAAACAGTGAATTGATCGAGCTGAATGTTTCATTGGCAACAACAGGTGTTGGATCGGGTTGTGAAGGTTCGTCCTTCTTACATGCGGCAAGAGTGAAAAGGGTGATGACAAATGCCAGTTTGAAAATGAGTTTGTGTTTCATAGGGATTGTTTTTAGTAATAGTTGATTAAAAGGTAATGACACAAGGTTTGTGATGATAATAACTGTTATACACATTAGGACGTACTTACCCGGCTGTTTAGTTGCGTTATTCCGAAAATTAATACAGACTAGTCTGTGGTATAAAAGGTTGCGATGTTATTCATTCCACGTTTGTAAAATATTAGCGAGGTGAGTGAACACGGTTTTTGCTGTTTTATTTTTAGGGCAATGCGAGAATGGTCTTTTGAAATGGATTTGCACACGAGTCTTTGTGGTTTTCAGGCACTTCATTTTCTCTATCTCACATAAAAGTAGTACAGGGATGACGGACATGTCATGCATAGAAAAGTTTAGATCCGAATGAAATTGTCTAGGTTGCATTCGTCAGTATTCATTTCCATACCACGAACATATTATTGTCTGCGACAACTTGAAATGTGTTTTTTGATGAAGCGTATTTGAAGTCCGGAAGGGAAGTTTTGAATGCGCAAACATGCAGAAACAAAATTCCAAACAAAAAACAGACCTCATGAAATTTAACTTTACTTTATTCCTTCTTCTTTTTGTATTGAACCTGAATGCACAGACATTCACTTATTCTAATTATTCTGCGGCATTGACGTCGACACTCTATGCTGCGCTTGCCGATGAAAGTTCATTCAATGTCAGTCTGACTACCACTACCGGTAATGGAGTGACGTGGGATGCATCCGGAATCACACAACAAAACGAAACACCGACGATTGAATTTGTGTACGGCGATCCATCTACTACTCCCAATGGGAGTCTATACTCCGCTGCCAACTATGTGCAATATGATCCTGCTCTGATGAATATCCTCGAATATGGATACTATAATATATATTCGTACGGCGTTGAAAAAGTAGGTAGCTATGCTGCTTCCACTCAGCATGAAGTTTATGATAATTATGATCGACAACTCATCTTTCCATTTGAGTATGGCCAATCGTTTATGGATACTTACACCAAGACGAACTACAGCGATGCTACCACAGTGAGTAGCTATCAGTACGGAGTGCGCACAGGTATCTTTAGTGGATATGGTACATTGATACTTCCACAAGGAACTTTTACCAATGTGGCTCTGATTTCAACTGAGCGAACAAACAATCTCGGACCAACTTCAACGACCTACACCTGGTACGACATCAACAATGGAAAACAATTGCTTTATTATGAAGAAAATGCCGGTGATGTTGTTGTAGCATTCAACACGGATGCACTATCCGGAATTGCTGAGTTGAATGGCGAAACAGTTGTATCCGTTTACCCCAATCCGTTTTCTACATCAGCGACCGTTCGCATAAACACCGGAGCATCAATGAATGACGGTGAATTGGTCATCTATGACATGTTGGGAAATGAAATCAAACGCAGCAATGTGAATTCACATACAGTGATGCTCTCCGGCGATGGAATGAGTCGTGGTTTGTATTGCTTCAAACTCATTACTAATCAAAGTGAATTGGCTTTTGGAAAAATCATGGTGGAATAATTTCCCTGGAGTCTTCGCTTAAAAATGAAAAGAGATGGAGGTGACTTCATCTCTTTTTATTTGTAGACGATCGCCGCTTCCGCGGCTCTTCATGTCAGACTGCTTTTTTACCACGGGCTTCTGCCCTTGGCTAAGCTGAGGTCACCACGTTGTGGTGAGTCAAATGTATTTTTATCGTTCGAAGATTTGTTTTTTGTCGAGTTTCAAGATTGTAAGATGATGTTCGAATATTGACGACTACGAAGTAGTTCCGACTGCGAAGTTGTTGACTCATCTTAGCTATGGGCGACAACCCGGGATCGAAAGGCAATCGCCTTAATGGTGGGCTTTGCACAATGCACCTGTGCCCCGCATTTCACCGGCCCTAAATGGCGCGGGCTTAGCGCAGCGTAGCCCGTGCCCCGCATGTCGTTGGCTTCAAGCCAACTCATAAAGGAACATTCACTTCAACTTCGCTATCGCCTCCAACAAATCCGCTTTCCTTCTCCTAGATACTTCCAGCGTGGTGTTGTCCGAGGTCACCACAAAACCTCCTTCGCCTTTGATGTATCGATCCACAAATTTCAGATTCACGATGTGTCCGTTGTGAATTCGAAAGAAATTCATCTGACTCATCGCTTCTTCATAGTCTTTCAATGTTTTTGCAGATGTGATTTTTTTTCCGCCCACTAAAAAAATATGAGTGTAGTTCGAGTCTGCTTCCAGCCTAATGATTTTATCAGAGTCAAGAAACGTAATGCCTTCTGATGTGTGCACTGCAAGGCGCTGCATTCCCGGACTCGCATTTTTAAGTTCTTGAAGCATTTCCTCCATCTTCTTGATTCTGTTCAAAGTTTCTCCGGAAGTTTTAGATCGAAATTTTTCCATCGTTAAAACAAGTTCATCAGCATCGACTGGTTTTAATAGATAACTAAGCGCATTGGTCTTGAAGGCTTGCAGTGCAAACTGTTCGTACGCTGTCACGAATATGACTTCGAAGTTGATCTTACCTAATTTTTCGAGCAATTGAAAACCATTGGTTTTAGGCATTTCAATATCCAGAAAAAGAAGATCAGGTGTATTTGCATGGATGATATCGATTGCAGTCTCTGCTGAATGTGCCAATGCAATAATGTCTACATCGGGACAATATGCTTGAAGCAATGACCTCAGCATTTTTGCACCATTCACTTCATCATCTACAATAATTGCTTTGATCTTTGTCATTGAAACATATTAATGGGTAATTGAATTTCCACCAGCGTGCCCGATGGTTCGCCGTTCTTGGATTTATCCTGAATGTTCAGCTTCATTGTCCGATGATGTTTTCCCGATAGATCAAAAGTATTCAATCGTTCCTGCGTAATGGAAATTCCCATGCTCTGATAGTTTTGTTCTTTGGTCGCTTTGATCTGCCGAGCTCTCTCGCGACCAATGCCATTGTCCTCAATGGTACATATTAATGTATCTTCCTTTTTAAAGAGCCGGATGTCCAGCGTGCCTTGTTGGTTGTCAAGTGGCAAGAGTCCATGAATGATGGCATTCTCTACAAATGGTTGAATGATGAGTGGCGGAATATTTTCCAGAAGAGTGTTGATATTCGGATCGACTACAATCGTGTAGTTGAATTGTGAACTAAACCTCACAGATTCCATTTCAATATACAATTCGAGTGTTTCAATTTCGCGTTGTATGCTGATCCATTCTGAGTTGGAGTTTTCCAATACATTTCTCACCAGTTTGGAAAATTTGGAAAGAAGTTTATTCGCTACGAGTTTGTCTTGTTCGAGGATATGATGCTGAATGGAATTGATGCAGTTGAAAATGAAGTGAGGATTCATCTGTGCTTGCAATGCTCTCATTTCCGTTCTGGAAATTTTAGCGTTGATGAGTTCCTGTTCTTTCGCTCGGGTTTTGATTCGATTGATTCGAGATAATGAAATCCAGATCGTAAGAATAATGAATAGCAAAACACACCCAAGGATAAACCACCATGTTTGCCAAAAGGGTTGAGAGATCACGAATGAAATTTTAGCGGGTTCTGAGCTTTCCAGATCGGATGCATTCACTGCCAGCACGCTAAAAGTATAATTTCCAGGTGGCAGCGCCGGGTATTGAATCTGACCGGATGAAATTTGATTCCATTCCTGATCTATTCCATCCAATTTGTATTTATAAAGATTTCCTTCCGGATTTAAATATGATAATCCGGTGAAGGAAATGCTGATGTTGTTTTCATCATGTGCAAGATTCAGGTTTTTTTCTGTAAGGATCACCGTTCCATTTACTTTAAAACTAGAGATGTAAATGTTAGGTGTCGTTTTATGAATTTCCGAAAATTTATGGTTGTATTGAAATAGCCCTTCATCCGAGACATAATAAAAATCATGGCGAATGTCATAAATGGACTTGATGATTTTTCCGGGTAGTCCTTGTTTGGATGTGAGTGGAGTGACCTTGAATTGTGGCGTACCATAATTGGTGATGATGCTAATTCCGTTGTCTGTTGCGAGATAGACGCTGTCATCTGACATCAGTATATTGTTGCAACTATTCGAAGTCAACCCATTTTCCCGATTCAAATGAATGAGGGATTCTTTTTCAAGTATGAACAAACCATCTTTTGCGGATGCAATCCAGATGTTGTTGTGCATGTCCATCTGCACGTCGTTTAATCGATGCTGCAGACTCGGAAATGTTGCGCTGATCTCGTGGAATGTGCCGTTTCTAAAGGACCAAAGTCCGTTGGTGCAACTGAGAATAAGCGTTGAGTCATCTGCAACACACGATCCATTGATGCGTGAAGGTGAACTATAAGTTTCTAAAATTGAATTGGTTTGTTTATCCGCCTTGAAACAGGTGAGGGTAGAGGTTCCCCAATAATATGAAGGGTTCGTATGGAGCAAAAGTTCTGACTCTTCCCGCAGATAGTGATAGTCTGGTGATGGCATCACTTCTCTCACAGCTGCACCATCATGTTCTATCATTTTTTTATTCTTGAGAACGAGTTTTAATCCTGCCGGCAGTGCTTCGGGATTAGAGAGAAAATTGTGTGTCGCAATTGATGATGATTCTGAAGATGGAATCTGAATAAAATTCCCAAGGGAATTCGCAACGACCAGAAAATCCATTGCACGCAATGTCGTCTGATTACTTCCTTTGTTGACTGCTGTGAGATCGTATTCCAGTGCATCGAGTGTCGATACATATTTTACTCCGTCATTCAGCGTAGTCATCCAATAGCCATTCTCAAAATCCTGTGTGACGGAAGTAATGGTTTTTTCTTTCAGAAAAATTTTGGGTGTTTTCGTGAGATCTGAATTTTCGTAAAACGCAACGCCTTCATTCGGACCAAGGCACAGCCATAAATTTTTAGCGTGATCGCGATATGCATTTCGAATGTAAAATGGCAATGTATAAGAATGAAATTGTTTCTGCTCATCAAGGATGTATATATAGTTTTCAGAACAGATTACGACGATGGCTCCGTCGGTTATGACACGTGCATTGGAGGCGGATGGAATAATTTGAAATCGAATTTCTTCGCCGGTGTTTTCATCCAAGAGAATGGAGCGACCATCGTTACGTGTTGAACGCGAGAACATAATTCCCTTTTTTGATTTCACAATGTGAAGATCAAAAGTGGTATCGAAGATGGTATGGTTGTTTATTTCTTCGTACGGAAAATCAATTTGATTGAAGATTCCATCGACCTGACTTCCCACGAGCAGACTTCCGTTTTGGTTTACCAAAAGTGAATTAGGATAATAACTTTTTGTTTTGGCGCTAATGGTAAAAGCAGAATCATTTTTTACGTATGAAATGCTTCCCGAAATACTTCGACACCATATACGGCCGATGTGATCTTCGAATAATCCCAAAATGACATTATCACTAAGTCCATTTTCAATCGTGAAATGAGTAAAGCGGTAGCCATCGAATTTGCAAACTCCCCGATTTGTTGCAAACCACATAAAACCCTTTGAATCTGAAATTGCTTCGTATACTTCGTTGGATGAAAGTCCCTGACGTGTCCGGTATTCCCGCTGAACAAGCTCTTGCGCATTACCCGACAGGCAAAAGGCAAACAGGAATAGAAGAAGTATGTGTTTGTTAGCAGGCATTTATGAAACCCCCTTATACCATTATCGGACAAGAGAGAGTCCGTGATGAAAAAATTTGCGGGCGTAGTGCATGAGTGAAATTCATTCGGAACTTTCCTTCTCTAACGATTTCGGCGGTAATGGTTGTTTGGTGTTGGAGCTGTTATCACTTTGCGGTTTCACCACAACACCAGAAGATTTGCCTTCTTGCTTGTCACTTGTGGAATGTTCTTCTTCTGTGTTGTCTGTATTTCTCACAGCATCGCGAACAAACGGAACTATCGTGACATAGGCCGTTACTATTGCCAGAAAGCCCATAAAATAGGCTGCAAAATTCCTTCTCCTGTTACGTCTTCTTTGTGCTACAAAGCCACACTTTTTAATGTCCCAAAATATTACCCGACCGCCGCTTGTTAAATCTAAAATGTCCTGACCGTTGTTTTGAGGTGAGTTTTTGATTAACCCTTCGTGATATAGGTAGTCCATAGACTCAAGTAGCGCCCTACGATCACAATGAAACAGTTTTAAAAGTCTGTCGCCAAAGAAAAACTCATGTTTCATTAAGCCAACGTTTGTGACTTCTTGAATTATATTGTCTAAAAGTTCGGGGTTTGTGGGTTTCACGCTTCAAACTTAATGCGAAACGTTCGACGGTGGAATACCAATAAAATAAGGAAAACTGAGTTATCGACAATTAGGCAACGGCCTTGTCCTTTTCTTTATGAACGAAATGCTGATACTCTTTTTTCTTGGCCTCTAAGCAATGAATATTGAACGCCTCTATACCTATTTTGTGTTCAGTATTCATAAATATAATAAGCTCGTTGAGATAGCCCAACGCCCTATCGAAATGTTTGTCATAGGTAAAGTTGGCTCCGGTTGAAAAATCTCCCTCTTTCTCTTTACACAAATATCTAGACCTCCTGGAAAGCCATTGTAATTTATTGTAAGCGTTATATTGCTCTTCTGACAACTTAGCCAATGATAGCTTACTATAAGGGTTTATCGCATTTTTAACGGATTCGTGACTTCTGTAGTGATTACCTGTTTTTTTCTCAATGTGAGCGTTAATCAGGTGAACACCTACGTAAAAGGCGCTAGTAACCTGCCAATCCCAAAACTCGTCCAATTGCATACTGATGCAAGACATGAATTTTAAGTTAGACTTGGCTTGTAGGATGTGTTCGTTAAAAGAGGGCAATTCGCTTTAATTTGAGGTTACCTATTTATATTTAATGGGTAACTCCCTATAATGTTCGGGCTTCACCATTTTATCAGTCTCTTCAACGAACATTGTAGATATATGAAATCCATATTCTGAAAACTCAGCGTTCATTTTTGCCTCAGCCAACAACATTTTGTCAATGGTTTCATCGTTTTCGTTTGATGGAACCTCAGCCCACACCAAAACTTTTGAATCAGAATAATCGAATGCCAAAACGCTCGGATTAGCCTTTCGTGTTCCAAGCTCCTTTATATACCCAAGCAACAAACGGCTATAGTAAAAAGTTTCGGTTGTTTTTCGTGTTAGCGCAGCCATTTGTTTTACATCACCGCTAAAAAAAGTGTTGTAAACGTTCATGGTGGCCTCAGACGCCGTGCCAGTAGTCAGCAGCAGTTCGTCGGTTCTTAATATTGCAAAGATGTTGTCAAACCAAGAACTGATAAACTCAGGATTACTAGTGTCGTTAGTGGACTTTGGCTCTAGTGTAGTTGACATGGATTCTTAGTGTGAGAAGTTGTGGGACAAACATATACAGAAACGGACACAAACGGACAATTGTTACGGAATCTTGCACAATAGACTGTTTAAGATATAAACACCGACCCAAAATGCTGATTATTAGTTACTTTCGCTTTTTGGGTTCTTGAAATTCATAACATAAAAGGTCGAACACGGTCTAACTTGTTGTCTCAAGTACTTCTTAGGCTTTGACTTTTTAACCGCTTTTTTCGCGGCCTTTTTTGGATTACGCAGCATGATTTTAGCGAGTTCATCCATTGACAAATTAACTTCTAACTTTTGCTCGTACTTGTCCGCTCATGTTTTAGCCGTGTTTATGAAATGGCAGGAGTGGCTAATGTGTTTTGTGAAATTATCACTTTTCATCTTTCAAAGATGCATGAATTGTTTGTGACGAAATCTACCACCTGCTCATTGGAAGCCACCACACAATCAGTTGCGTCAATAGGATGAGTTGTCGAAGATATTTTCGCTCTGTAGTCACCTCCTTAATAGACCAGTACAATGACAAACAAAACCTCGAAAATTATCTTGTTCAGTATAAACCTGATTTTTTGTTTCTGCGCGAATGCACAATTCAGTAATACCTACAATCATGGTTTTTCGGACGATCACATTTCGCTGATCAAAAAACACGACGGCAATGGATATGTTCAGGCGAGCACGATATCGAAATCGACGCGTGACATTCACTTGATGAAAACGAATTCGTCCGGCAGTGTGATGCTGGATGTTACGTTTGAATCTGGCAGCAATGATGAATATGCACTCGATGTTTGTCCGGGGAATAATGATACCTATGTGATATGCGGATATGAACGCGTCGGTTTGCTCGACCTCGGTTTTGTGATGAGTGTAGATTCATCATTCAACTTTCTGAACAAAGTGTATATACAGGTTGCTGCCAACAACAGACATACGCCGGCTTTGAAAATTATCAATTCTGCTTTCTTCGAAAAAACATCTTCAGGTTATTGGGCAGGCGATCCGTCAGGTGGTTACCTGGTAGTTGGTTTTGAAGCGGTGGGTTATACAGCTCTTCAATCCAAAACAGCTTACGCTTTGAAAATTTCAGATGCGTTGACAATACAATGGGCGCGTAAATTCAACTCACCAATCTCGGTCGGCGTGAATGATTGGGACATGTGCTCCAACGCCAATTGGAAATGGACAGGTCCGGAAGGTTACGTGATCGGTGGTTCGGGCACCGCGCCATCCGGAGAACAGGCAGCCTTCGCGGCAAGATTAAATCTCGATGGTACGGTAGTGTGGTCGCAATTATACACTGATAATAGTACAGCAGGTTCATTTTGTGTGGCGGCCGACGGAGCGTATGATGATGCTGAAACGGAGTTCTATCAACTCGTCAATTTTTCTCAGACACAAAGTGGGGGCATTGTGGCGATGAATGAAAATACAGGTGTCATCAATTCGGCGAGATCCAGGTATCTCATTTCTCCTTACAACGATTATTATACCTATGAGTTTGGTTCAACATGTGCTTCGTCTCAGATTTTTATTTCAGGTTATGGATTGAATCAAGTGTCTGGTGGTACGCAGGGGATATTTCCTTTTTTATTGCGCTACGATAAAAATGTGCCGGCAGTGGATATCTACGGACCTCACTTCGCCTATCCAAGACAATCGGCGAATTACAATCCTACCGGTACAATCTTCAGCACGTTTTCTACTGTAGAACAACCACGCATTTATTATCCCAAACACTGGGCTTCGCGTCAATTGAATATATGGAGTGTGGCGGGTTATGAAGATGGAGGCGTGTTGAGTGAAGACCACTTGATCACTCCGTATTTCGATGGTAAGGATTCGTGTGACTTTATCAATCCAATGATCAATCCGGTACCGGTAAATATTTTCACATATCCTATCGGTGATATAACAACCACTTACAATCTTCCCACATCTGTTTACTCACAGAATCCAATAGCAACCAATGTCCTTACATGTTGTCCGGTAAACGCAGATTTCACTTACACTATTTCCGGAACGAATTGCACCTATAATTTTTCTGCTGTGAGTGGAAGCGGATCATGCAGCAATTTCACCATCAAGGATATTTCCGGTATTGTGATCGCTTCAGGTGCAGGATCCACTTTCTCTTATACTTTTCTGGTCAATGGATTATTTACTGTTTGTTTCGAAGATTGTGCAATAGCAGCCGGTTCGAGTTGCAGCAATGAAACATGTCAGACATTTAATATTACCTGCGCATTGCCTTGCGGACCTATTGAAGCGGATTTTTCATTTGTGGTAAATGGTTGTGATGTGACGGTTATTGACAATACACCCGAAGGCAATCCATATGGATGCGAGCATTGGAATTTTGGAACGATGCCGACAATCATATCAACCGACTCTACCACATTTCATTTTTTTGCTTCCGGAGATTATACTATTTGTCATACAGAATGTTGTATGGATATATTGGGCACTCTTTATTATCAGACTGTGTGCAAAACAGTCACGATCTATTGTGCGCCACCTTGTTGTCTGCCAACTGATTTTATTATTGCAGGTACCGGTTGTTGTTATCAATTCACTCCCATCTTCGGCAGTGGCACTTGTCCCGGACTCAGTTATCTGTGGACGTTCGATGACGGTACTATCAGCACCGCTTCAAATCCATACCATTGTTATACTGCCGGTGGTATTTACAACGTCACTTTTTCCGCATTTTGTGGAATGGGACCTTCAGTCACATTTACCAAATCGATTAATGTGATATGTACGCCTCCGCCACCTACACCACCCGGACTAGGAATCTCGTGGGGACATAGTGGTGGAGGAATAACCGTGGTTGCTTCCGGAGGTGGTATTGGAGGCGGTGGTGGCGGAGGTGGCTGGACACCATGTTGTACCGCGTGGTATTTTGGTGATGGATATTCTGCATCGGGACCATCAGCAACACATTATTATTCGAATCCGGGTACATATGAAGTGACGTGTACCACCACATTCACACCTGTCGCTGGACAAGCGGTCATAGAAACGGTGAGTGAATTTATCACTGTAAATCAAACAACACAATGCATGTGTTCACCCGACAAAGTGCTTGCATTTGCAGGTTCGCCTGTGTCTTGTGATGCAGGTATGCATAGCACATGGCTGTATGTGGTAGACAACGTCGGGGAAGCGAATATGGATTATCAATGGATGATCGCGACCTCACCTGGAGGTCCATTCACGGACCTTGCTGGAGCGAATGGAATACAGACATGGGTGGAAAATGTTCCTCAGCCTTCTATTTTAAAATGTCGTTGTACTTGTTTAACGACGGGAGCATTATTCTATACTTCTGAAATCTCTATCAGCAACGGAAATTTTATTCCAACCATCACTGCAACACCGGCAACGATTTGTTCGGGTGGAAGTAGCGCCTTGAACATTAGTCCACCGGGTGTAGCATCTGTTCAATGGTCTACTACCGTACCGGCAGGTAGCAGTCCTTTAGTGAGTCCACTTGTCACAACCAATTACAGCGCCTTTATTCAAAATCTGGCGGGCTGCGGAGCAGTGGCTTCTTCCACGGTGAATGTAAATAATTGTTCAGTGCTTGTGAATGATTCACCGGCATCGGCAACATCGATTTCATATAGTTCGAATGTGAATTATCCGAATTGTTATCCGATCATCGGTGATATGTCTGGTGCAAGTGATTCGCCGGAGTCAGCCGGATTTACCGGAACTGATTCATGGTACAAGTTCGTGGCGCAATCATCGGCTGTTTCGATTACACTCACCAGTGCAACGATGGATGATGCGATTGAACTTTATCAAAAAAGTGGAACGAATTACATACTCATGCCCGGTGGTTCTGAAAATGCCTCTGCCGGTGCATCGGATTTTGAAAGGCTCAATTATCAAGGTCTTACACCCGGAACAACCTATTATGTTTCTGTCGGTAGTGTGAGTGGAGCAGGTGGATCATTCTCATTGTGCATTCAACATTTGATGTCAAGCGGATGTGCGTACACGATTCCGGCAACTGGTTTTTCATTGTGTGGAAATTACAAAGCGCTCTATCGTGGTTCCGCAACGAATGGTGTTTCGTATGGTTTTAATTTCACCGGAACAGGTGGTGGAGCGCCGGCAATAACCACAACGATTGCGGGTACGAATGGACTCATCAATTTATCCAATCCAACACTTGCATTGCGTTACGGAGGCATTTATAATGTAACGGTCGACGTCAATTATGCATTGCATAATAGCGCAGGCTCTCTTGAAAATATCGTTGTTGCTGGCAATTCATCATCTGCCAATTGCACGGGAGTATGGATGATGAATCATCCATTGATTGAAGTAAAAGCCAATCAGCGATGTCTCGCCACTTTATTGCGCAGCAATTACCTCATCGGTACACCGGTAACCGGCAGTCCGAATGTATGCAGTGCCACGGGATATACTTATGAGTTCACACAAGTAGTGAGTTGTTCTGATGCGACACCGGTATCACTCTTCCCTTTGGAGTATTCGACACCGGGTGCTACGCCATACTTGCCACTTGGAGTACTTCAGATGATGACGGGCCAGGGAGCGTGGAGTGTGAGGATACGTCCGAATTTCTCTTATGGCTCAGGCATCTACGGGCCATCACAATTGATACGTGTAAATAATACCGCCGCAAGTGCGATGTTACCGGAAGAGATGTTTTTTGATGAAGAAGAGAAATCGTTGTTGACTACACCTACTGCAAGTGTGTTTCCGAATCCATTCACTGGGGAGGATCTTCACGTTAGTCTGATAGGTCTCACAGTGGACAGAGTTGGTATAGAAATGTTTGATGAAACAGGTCGTATGATTTACAATCACGCTTATTCCGTTCAAGGTACATTCTCGACAACTGTCTTGTTTGATCAACCGTTGAGCGCGGGGGTTTATTTGATGAGGTTTTTGATGGGGGAGGAGGTGAGGACGGAGAGAGTGGTGGTGGAGTAGTTACGAAATGGTGATTACCATGTTATTTGTTATGAATTAGCATCGCCGCTTCCGCGGCTTAGAAAATCGAATCGCTGCATTACCACGGGCTTCCGCCCGTGGCTAACCTTAGGTCACCACGTTGTGGTGAGTCAAGCATAATTTTATAGTTCGTAGTTTCGGGTTACAGCGAATTTCGAGATGGCAGAATTATTTTCGGGATCAGGCGACTGCGAAGTAGTCCAACAGCAAAGCTGTTGACTCATCTTAGCCCCGAGCGGCAGCCCGGGGTGTATTTGCAATCGCGAGTTTACCAGCCGCGATAGCGGCGATAATAATTTCACGTCACATATTTGTAATGGAAAATTTCTAAATCAATTTTATTCCATATCAGAATAACCCAGCCGCTTCCGCGGCT
>JANOVT010000215.1:0-13559 GCA_031417525.1 Flavobacteriales bacterium
GTTTTGTTGTCGCTGAAGTCGGTGTATTCCATAAATCCATCCCAATCGCCTTGAGAGCGACTGAATTGTTCGAGAATAATTTTCTTATGATCCGGAGCGGAAATGGCCATGATGAGGACCATGCCGGCAAGAATGGGTAGAAACTTTTTCATTGTGAAATAATACATGACTCTAACAAAGATAGATGTAAATGAATGATTTGAGTTGTACAGAATGACTTTTCAGCCTTTCACCTGGAAATTCCTTATCCGGAAATTTCAAAACTCGAAGAACAAACTTAGTTCCGCGGATTCACTCCAAATACAGGACTTCAAAAGTTTGCGTTTCCATGCATCAAGTGCAAACGTTCACACGTTGAAGTTTTTGAATTGATAGTGAATTCTACCATCAAAGCATTAGAACCATTTCTTTTGAATTCGAATAAAAAAAATCAGCTTGCTTTTTAGGTGCAGTTTATTCACAATTCTGTACTTTTTTTATTCTTATGCATGCCTAAAATGTTAAAAATGATCTTGCGTTTTTTCGACAAATGGTTCCGTTGATGATGTGATAAAATTTTAAGTTCATCGCAGTTAGTTGTGATAGAGCAACTTGTCACACTCGAATTTCATTTTAACAGGATTGTTTTGGTTAGATGAGCAAACGAATGTCATCGAATTATTTTCAACATCAGTTGCATTTTATGATTTGAAAAACGTACATTTGCCGGAGAATCCTATCTATTACTAGGTAGGTTTTGGTTAAAGGTTTAGTGACATGAGGTCGCCAGCGGGCGACCTCTTGTTTTTTCTACCTGCGAAACTTCTTTCGCTTAGCATCAAATCATCGAGCAAAGTCTATTGAAAGGGGGAATTTGATTTGAGAAAAATCACTTCTAGGTAGTTGATTCCAAATTTGAACCCGGGTGTTTTACAAAAAGTATTGGCAGCGAAAGCGAGGCTATTCGAATGAAAAATTTACGCTATTATTTTGTTGGTAAAGGAAAAGACACGAGACAAGGAAATTGCCATTTTGAACGCAAATTCGCGCCTCCACAAATAAGAAAGCATGAAACTTGAGAACTATGTTTTGGGAGAATGGGCATCAGGCAGTGGTGCAGGTAAGGAACTGTACAATGCCGTCACAGGTGATACGATCGCTTCGGTAAGTACTGAAGGTATTGATTTTGGCGAGGTGCTTCAACACGCCAGAACTGTTGGTGGCCCGGCACTCCGGAAAATGACATTTCATGAGCGTGGAAGAATGCTGAAAGCACTGGCGTTTTATCTGACAGAAAGAAAAGCATCCTACTATGCGGTGAGTTATCAGACTGGTGCAACCAAAATTGACTCCTGGATTGACATTGATGGTGGAATCGGAAATCTGTTCGCTTATTCTTCTTTACGCCGTCAGTTCCCGGACGAAAGATTTTATGTGGATGGCGAGATGGCAAAGCTTTCGAAGAATGGAACTTTTATTGGTCACCACATCATGGTGCCCAGGGAAGGAGTGGCAATTCATATCAACGCCTTCAATTTCCCTGTTTGGGGCATGTTGGAAAAAATTGCGGTGAATCTGCTGGCAGGAATGCCGGCGGTTGTGAAACCGGCAGCCATCACTTCTTTTCTGACGGAAGCAGTTGTGCGCGACATCATTGCATCCGGAATTCTTCCGGCAGGTTCGTTGCAACTGATCTGTGGCAGTGCAGAAGGAATTCTTGAGCACGTAATGTCTCAGGATATTGTCACTTTTACTGGCAGTGCATCTACGGGTAAAAAATTGAAGAGCCATCCGCGAATTCTGGATGAGGCTGTTCATTTTAATATGGAGGCGGATTCATTGAATGCCGCAGTTCTTGGGAAGGATGCAGTGCCTGGCACGGAAGAATTTGATCTTTTCATCAAAGAAGTGAGAAAAGAAGTGACCGTAAAATGCGGCCAGAAGTGCACAGCTATTCGTCGTGTCATTGTGCCGGAAGAACTGCTGGAGGATGTGCAGATTGCATTGGGCAATGCTTTTAGCAAAACAGTGATGGGTAATCCGTTGAATGAAACGGTACGAATGGGATCATTGGCTTCGATGTCGCAACGCACGGATGTACTCGATAAATTGGAAATATTAAAGTCCGAATCTGAAATCGTATTTGGTGATCCTACAAAAGGATCATTGATCGATGCAGATTTCAAGAAAGGTGCGTTTATGTCGCCTGTTCTTTTGCTGAATAAAAAGCCATTCAGTCAATTGACAACGCATGAAGTGGAGGCTTTCGGGCCGATCACCACTTTGATGCCATATTCAAGTCTTGATGATGCAATCGCTTTGACCAAACTCGGCAAGGGATCACTTGTGTGCAGTATCACCACCTCGGATGACCGGATTGCGCGTGATTTTGCGCTGGGATCCGCTTCATATCATGGTCGAATTCTGGTATTGAACAGAGAAAGCGCAGTGGAAAGCACTGGTCATGGTTCGCCAATGCCAATGCTGGTGCATGGAGGTCCGGGGCGCGCAGGCGGCGGAGAAGAAATGGGGGGAATGCGTGGGGTCATGCATTATCTGCAACGAACCGCTATTCAAGGATCGCCCACAACCATTTCTGCTATTACCAAAGTTTTTCAAGTGGGTGCAAAACAGAAGGAAGCCGAACCGCATCTTTTCAGGCAACATTTTGAAGAGTTGAATATTGGAGACACCGTATTCACACATAAACACACCGTTACGGACGCTGATATCGTGAATTTTGCCAATGTGAGTGGCGATAATTTTTATGCGCACATGGATGCAACATCACTGGAAGGAACCATTTTCGAAAGGAGAGTTGCACATGGATACTTTGTTTTATCCAAAGCGGCCGGACTTTTTGTCGATCCGAAGAAAGGACCGGTTTTGTTGAACTATGGATTGGAAGGAGCCCGATTCACAAAACCGGTATATCCGGGAATGACTATCGGAGTTCGTTTTACAGTAAAAGAAAAAACAAGTCAGGAAAAGAAGACACCGGATGACATCGCTAAAGGAATCGTGAAATTTTTGGTGGATGTATACGATGAAACAGGAGAGACCGTTGCTCTGGCTACCATTCTGACAATGGTGAAGAAATTGAATCAGGATTGAAAAAGCAGAAGTTGATAAAGTTATTATGGTTATTGAGTGCGTTCTTGACGTGCACGTCAGTTTCTGCCCAAATAACTCCGGATAGTTTATTCGAAAGGAGCGTGTTGCTGGCCGACCTGGATTCGCTTCACACCACCATCTTGAGGAGTCATCCGAATCCATTTGCATTTTGTGAAGAGTCAAACTTCGAGAAAGCATTTTCAGATTGCCGGAATAGTTTGAAGGACAAGACTTCGTTGAGAGAATTTATGCGATCGGTGACTATTTTTCTAAACATCCTGCACGACTCTCACACTAGTCTGGAGTATGCGCAGTTACAAAATTTACAGTTGAAAAATGGTGGCTTTTTTATGCCACTGAGTGTAAAGATGGTCAGAAGCGATTCTTTTGCGGATGAATTTGATTTGTGCGTATCCGGTGATTGGGCAAAAGAGATTCCGAAAGGGTCAAAAATTATTTCGATCAATGGAATGGATGTGCAACAACTGTATCAGGAATCGATGGATTATGCCTGTATTGAAGGCAATTCAACCATGGCACAGGCATCAGTTGCCGCGGCACTTTTGCCATTGGTGACGGGGTTCAATCATCCTTATGGGCAAACCAACCAGGTGAAGTTTGAAACCGGAAATGGTGATGTAAAAGAAGTTGCAGTTGCGGGATATGACAAGAAGGGTTTGGATAGATTGAAGAAGGAACATATAAAAAAGGATGAGTGGTTGCCAACACTGAAAGTGGATTCCACCATGTCACTCGCCGTATTAAAAGTGGGCACATTTGCGCCAGCAAAGTCGGGACGATATTCAAAAAGGATAAGACAAGCGATAGGCGAAGCTCAGAGACTTGAGATTGAAAATCTGGTCATTGATATTCGCGGGAATGGTGGTGGCAGCAGTGCATGGGTAGAATACCTCTATTCTTTTATTGATTCAATTGGATACAACACACCCAACAATGTCATCGGCAAAAGCAGTCAGCTTGCACGCGAACGCAATCGCCTTTTTCATCGTGGTTTCGTGCAATTTTTTGTCAGATTGCTTTTCAGTCATGATGAAGATGTACAGAGCTATCAACGTATTTCTGAACTACCATTTGGAACCCAGGACACGATCTATTTTCACAAGCCAACTGTGCAGCAGAGTCAATACGTGTTTGCCGGCAATTGTTTTTTACTGATCAACGGGCTCACGGCATCTGCCGGAGTTGATTTCACCAATGCTTTCAAATCGAAAAAGCGAGGATTGGTAGTTGGCGAAGAATGCCTTGGGCCTTCGACAGGAACCTGGGGTAATCCCGCTTCTTATGTTTTGCCCAATACACGCATTCGCACTACAGTGGCGACGATCAGATACAATTACGATAATAGCTTTTATTACGAGCCCAATGCCATACAACCTGATTTTGAAGTTTCTTATAATGCTGAAGATATTGCTTCGGATGAAGACACACAATTGGCATTTGTCAAAAAATTAATCAACGAAAACAAATGATGAAATTTATACTGGTACTGGCTTTTCTTTTCAATGCAGTGATGCATTTTGGGCAATCTTCTGAAGACTGGAGATTGGAATTTCGCAAGCTTTATGTAGAAGCTCATCCTGAAATCGTCAACGGTCTGACCGATCTTTTTTCAAGTGCTGATTCACTGAAGGTGAGTGGCAATAGCGATTGGCTCAACAAAATGGAAAGCGTCACAGCAGACACCACTTTAAGTCCGAACTATTATACGTTCCCATTTGAATTGGAAAGGCATTTCTATTTTCAATCTATCAATAAGAAGGGGCTTGCAATGAATTCATTGAAAATATGCCAGTCGTTGCTGCAAAATGAAAATGCTCAGAGTAGTTTGTTCAAAAAAACGAGCGGATATCTGATTCAGGAATTTGAAATTGCCGGTGAATACTCGTTTGCCTTAATCTCAATGAAACGACTTCTGGAAGCGTCTGACATGGCTGGTATGTCAGCGAATGCCATTTCGAAGGCTAAACAAGACTCTTTGCAAGAAGTGATTTTAGCTGAAAAAAAACAAAGTGCAAAGTTGCATGAGGAAGAAACAGCAACACGAACTTCACTGTTGCAGGCATTGGCAGGAGCAGGATTGTTATTGATTATTTTGCTGATCATCTTTTTCATGAGTCGTTGGTCATTAAAAAAGAAGATCAAAGCATTGATCGAAAAGCAGAAGGATACCACAGAATTGGATAACTTGGCGAAAAGGATTGAAGTGCTGAAGAGTGAGTCGCAACAGTTCAAACATACTGCACAACTCACCGTTAATAAGCTGAATGGAATGGATGCATCTGGCAGAAAGGCAGCAAGCGAATTACAATCATTACAATCTGAGATTTTGAAATCGCTGGAAGAATTAAGGCAGCAATGTGAGCACAACAAAGCATCTATTTCTCCACCTGTTTTTATGGCATTGCAAAATGTTGCCACGAGATTGGGAAATGTTTCCACCGAGAAGATCCAAACTATTGGCGATTTACTTAAATGAGGAGGAGAAATTTTTCGGAATTTTGTTGAGTTACTGCGTATAAAAATATTGAATCCATGAAATCTAAACTGACATATATAATTGCGTCGCTTTTATTCATCTATGGTCATGACATCATTGCACAACGCCACCATTTGACTTTAAAGAATTACAAAGCGCCTATCAATCTTCTTTATGATGATGAAGAGGAGGAAGAAGACACGATCAAAGGTTTGAGTTTCGGATTGAATCTGGGAGGATATTTCGCCAACAAAGCGACTGCAAATTTTTACAATGGAAGCTGTCCGCTTGAAGATTATATCAATGAAGCGGCACAATTGAGATGTTATACGATCGAAGATCGACTCGATCCAGCTGTTTTTATTCAGGATGCACAATTAATCAACAATCGCATTGGCTCACAAGGTTATAGTATTCCTTATGACTCCTATCCGACCAACATGCGGTACAGTCCTGCGATGTATGTCGGCCTTCAGCTCAAATATAATTTTAGCAGGTATTCTGCCGTTGTCATGAACATCAATGCAATGAAACTGGTAGCGCCGAGTCAGTTTACCATCATTTTTTACGGAACACCGGCACAGATAAACGCGCAAAATGACGTCAGAACGTTTGCAATCCTGGGAAATGAGCAGAGAATGAACCTGAATTTGGGTTATCGGCAAGGCTGGATGATGGGTGATTTTTCGAATTTTTACATGCAGTTTGGTGGCAGTGTTTTGGCAACAAAGTGGACACGTAATACCATTCGGGTAGCTGATACCAATTTTGAATTGTTTACCAGCGCACCGATTGCAGGTCAGACAGCATCGACTGTTCAGGCACAAGCCAAAATTGGATTCGGAGGATATGCTTCTGCGGGATTCGAATTTTTTGTCGGTAAATACGCTTTCGATTTGTCCTTCGGTTTTTCCCGGGACAAAGTCGTGATTTTCGATTATGAGAAGAATGTCATGAATAAATGGCTGCAGGCTTCTTTCACTCTGTGACCGGAACATCCATTGCTGAAATCGCAATCGTATCTGCGTTGATTTTTTCAATTCGGGTATTCGAGATGCGGTTCACTTTTTCAGGAACAAAATCCATTTGTACCTTGATGTAATTGTCTGTAAAACCAAACATTTTTCCATTTTCGTCTTGCGCTTCCCATAAAACCGGACGGTTTTTATTGACATGCAATTCATAGAATGCACGTTTCTTCTTTTCTGAAATAATTCGCAGTTGTTTTGTCCTGGCATTCCGGAGATCCATCGGTATCACGTCGGACATACGAATTGCAGTCGTGTTATCCCGCTCGCTATAAGTAAATACGTGCAGATAGGAAACAGGAAGATCCAGAATGAAGTCCCTGGTTTGGATAAAGAGATCTTCTGTTTCGGAAGGAAATCCGGTGATGACATCCACGCCGATGCAAGCATCCGGCATGAGAGATTTGATTTTTTCGATGCGTTGCCGATACAGTTCGGTGCGGTATCTTCTGCGCATAGCTTTGAGAATTTCATCACTTCCACTTTGTAATGGAATATGAAAATGGGGCATGAACTTTTGCGATGCTGCAACGAAGGTGATTATTTCATCGGTAAGCAAATTGGGTTCAATGGAAGAAATTCTGAATCTTTCAACTCCTTCTAACTGATCCAAAGCTTTGACTAATTCCAGAAAAGTTTCCTGATGTGCAGTTCCGAAATCACCAATATTTACACCTGTCAGTACAATTTCTTTCGCTCCTGAAAGCACAGCTTTTTCTGCTTCGGCCAAAGTTTCAGCTATGGTGGCACTCCTGCTTCTGCCTCTGGCCAATGGAATGGTGCAAAATGCACAGAAATAATTGCATCCATCCTGCACTTTCAAAAATGTTCTTGTGCGGTCGCCGGCTGAGAAGGAAGGAATAAATGTTTTGACGTCTTTTATTTCGTTTACATGAATTTTTGGTAAGTCTTTTTTGACCAGATTTTCTACATGTGCAACCAGATTGAATTTTTCACCGGCACCCAACACGAGATCAACTCCCGGAATGCGGGCAATTTCTTCTGGTTTTAACTGAGCATAACAACCTACCACCGCGACAAACACACCGGGATTGTTGCGAATAGCCCTGCTGACAATATTTCTACATTTTTTGTCAGCCTGTTCAGTGACACTGCAGGTATTGATCACCAGCACGTCCGGATGTTCTTCCATCTCCACACGAGCATAACCTGAATCAGTAAACTGCCGGGCCAGGCCTGAAGTTTCGGAAAAATTCAGTTTACAACCAAGAGTATGAAATGCTATTTTACGGAATTGATTCATTCAAAAAACGGGTCGGCAAAGATACAGGTTGATACAGGTTTTCACGAAATCAGAGGAGCTCACATTTTTGAGTGAGAAATCCACAGCCGACCTCTTCGACAAGATTACAAACAATCTTGAAATAATTTCGAATCGAATGCCAGTGTTGTTTTATTTTGCAGGTGAAACAATAAGAAGGAAAATGGCAAAATCTTTACTCAAAATATGGGTGTTATTATTCAGCCTGGCATTGGTGAAAATGTCGGGCCAGGAGACCGTGCAAGGTGGATGTGATATCATTTTCAGTCTTGGTGACAACGATACACTTTGTACGAACTCAGAAATTTTTCCGGTACCTGATGCCTTTCCATTTGGCGGTGTTTATTCGGGGCCGGGAGTTGCTGATTATTCTTTTGATCCTTCTATAACAGGAGTTGGGCAATTTGAAATCACCTACACTTATACTGATGAAAATTGCACATCTTCCGCGACTGTCATCATGACGGTGATTGAAGGGAGTGATCTTGAATTGGTCGGTGATTTTGTAATTTGCGAAGGAGAAGGTACGACTATCGCGTCAGGTGATGGACAGGAGTATACCTGGGCAGATGGGAGTAAATCGACTTTTAAAGAATTCACACCGAGCGAAACAATCATTACAACAGCATCAGGAATCGACATCAATGGGTGCAATGTCACCACCGAATTCCAAATAACTGTTGGCACTGTGCCTGATGCATTTGTGACGGGTGAGACCATGTTGTGTCTCGGTGACACCGCCCATCTGACAGTCGAAGGAGCAACAAACTGGCAATGGTCAACAGGATCTACAGATCAGACTATTGACGTTATAATTTCCTCACCGGAAACAATAGAGCTGACCATTTTTGGTGATAACTGTGATTCGACCATCGCAGTGTATGTGTCTGTACTTCCTTATCCGAATGTAGTGGTGTCCGCGCCTAGTAATGTTTGCGCTGGTGATACTGTTGTGGTAGAAGCATTCGGGGCTGTTAGTTACAAGAGTTTCCTTGGAGATTTCGACAGTACATTTTCTTTTGAAGCAACCATTGATTTTACATTCACTGTGCAAGGCTTCAATGATAATGGTTGTTCTTCAACCACTGACGTAACAGTTTTTGTTGGAGAGAATACACTAATTGCATTGTCAGAAGTTGGCGAATTATGTTTAGGAGAGTCTCAAACACTTTCGGCTAATGGAACAGATGGATTTTTATGGGAGAATCTGGATAACTCAACGATCATTTCCGAAGGGCCGATTAATCAGCTTGAATTTGGTCCACTGGAAACAACTAATTACCGAGTGACAGGAGTGAATGAACTCGGTTGCGGTGAGAGTATTGATTTTACCGTGGTGGTGCATCCGATTCCTGAATTGAGTGTTTCCGCGGCCGATGCAATCTGTTTTGGTAAACTAGCCACTCTGATGGCCGAAGGTGCTACGGAATATTTATGGAATGAAAACATTGGGGGCAATCCATATTCTTTTACAGCGGACACCAGTGGCGTAATTTCTGTCCTTGGAATTTCTGAATTTGGATGTGAATCGATGATATTTTATGATTTGATTGTGAATCCTGTACCTATCGCCGGAATCACAGGCTCACCGGCCATTTGTGAGGGCCAATCTGCTACTTTGATAGCAAACGGAGCGATGACTTATGAATGGAGCACAGGAGATTTGACATCAGAAGTGGTTGTGTTTCCTGTGGAAGATTCGCTTTTCATTGTGACTGCGACGAACGAATTTGGTTGCTCGGATTTCACTACATACACGGTGCTTGTTCGTCCATCACCGGTTGTTAATCTGATTGGACCGGATACAATTTGCTCGGGTCAGTTGTTTCATTTAGGAGTTGAAACCAATGGCAATTATCTCTGGAGCGATGGAAGTTCAGGTGCCTTTATTGAGTTCATTGCTTCAAATGACAGCACAGTTTATGTTGCATCTGAAGGAGCGAATGGCTGCGTAAATACTCAGTATTTTACAATTGTCGTGAATGCATTGCCAGATTTACTGGTGAGCGGTGAGAATGAAATTTGTGCTCAAGAAACAGTTACCCTCACAGCAAGTGGAGGTGTGAATTACCAGTGGGGAAATGGCTCGCAGGAAGAATTCATAGAGGTGACACCTATAATTACATCGAATTATTATTTATACGGCACAGGAGAGAATGGTTGTGTAGGTGAAATAGTTTTTCCTTTGATCGTCCACCAATTGCCTTATGTTTCTTTTCTGTTCAGTCAGGATTCGATTTGTGATCTTGGACCTGCCATCACATGGCAAGCGAATCCAGCAGGCGGAGTTTATTCCGGAGATGGTGTTGCCAACAATCAATTTGATCCATTCATTGCAATTGTTGGAATGAATGAAACGTCATACACTGTCACGGATGCGAACAATTGCGCTGCTACCTCATCCGACTTTTTATACGTTGATGACTGCACTGCTATTGAAGAAAATTCGAATGTGCCTGTGAGTATCTATCCAAATCCGGCAGATCATGAAATTTTTATTGAAAGTGCCGAAGGAAGAATTTCAGGTATCATGCTTTTTAATGGAATTGGTGAAATCGTCGCTGATCAAAAATCAAAGCAGGAAGCGTCCAGAGTATCACTGAATGTGTCAGACCTGAATTCTGGAATCTATGAATTGAGATTTCAGACAACGGATGGTCAGATTGTGTCTCGCAAAATAATTATTCAGTAATCAAACGAGCTCGCATTATTGGGGAATTTTTTCTATTTGAATTAAAGTAACGATCATGTTGAAATCAATTATTCAGGTTGCCCTGACTGTTTTTGTTTTGTTTTCATTCTTCAAAACTTCTGCTCAGGAAAGTATGATGGGAGGATGTGTGGTGACATTTAACCTGGGTAACGATGTTACAATTTGTTCATCGACTTCGGTTTACGCCTTGACTACCGGATCACCTTCCGGTGGTACCTATTCGGGTACTGGCGTGCTAGATGAATTTTTCTTTCCTTCCATCGCCGGTCAGGGAGAGCATATCATCACATATAGTTATGATAATGGATTTTGCATTGGCTCTGCTAGTGATACCATCACTGTGGTAGCGCCTATTCCAATTGAAATTTCCGGGGACATGGAATTGTGTTTTGGTGAATCAACAACCATCACTGCGCTGAATGGCGAAGACATTGAATGGGAAACTGGTTCAAATACAACATCCGAAACTTTTACACCGGATGAAACGACATTTTATACTGTTTACGGTTATGATATCAATGGTTGTCTTGCCGCGACCGGCTACGAAATCATTGTTCATCCGCTACCCGTGATTGTTTTCGAAGGTGACACGAGTTTGTGCATCGGAGAGTCAACTGTTATTACTGCAACGGGCGGATCTGAATATTTATGGTCAACGTCTGCTCAAACAGATTTTATTGATATTACACCATTGACAGATACTGAATATTCTGTTACAGTCACGACTGAATTCACATGTGTTGCATCCGATACAGTCGAGATTACAGTGCATGATTATCCTATCGTTGAAATATTCGGTGATGCGGAAGTTTGTCAATTTGAGCCTGCCATGTTGTTTGTGAATGGTGATGACTCGTACATCTGGAGCACCAGCGAAGAGACTTCTTCTATTATCGTTTCGCCGTTGAGTGACTCCACTTATTCAATTTTGGCCACGAACATTCACGGCTGTTCAACATTGGATGAATTTGAAGTTATTGTTCATGAATTACCTCAAGTTGTTATTGATGGTGACATTGAGCTTTGTCAAAACGAATCTTCAACTCTTGTGGCAACGGGAGCTTTGAATTATTTCTGGAATGGCGGCCCGAACTCTGATCAATTCATTGTGACGCCAATGGAATCCACTAGTTATTCTGTAAACGGTATCAATGAGTTCGATTGTGAGAATTCTACTGAAGTGACTGTCATTGTTCATCCAACTACCAATGCCGTTGCGGAAATAATTTCGAGTGAAGTGATTTGTATTGGTGATACCATTTTGCTTAATCTTCCGGGCATGACCGATGCAACATGGTCATACGATGTCCTATCCGTTCAAATGGATATACTTACTTTTATTCCATCACAAGTAATATCCTCTATCAATTACTTCGGTAATGATGAGTTTGGATGCACTACTTCTATTGGTAACTCAGTGATTCTTGCCAATCAACTTCCTGTTGTTTCTTTTACTGGTGAAACTGAAATTTGCTCAGGTGCAATCACCAACATCGTCGCAGAAGGAGCAACATCCTTTATCTGGAGCAACGGTACAGAAACAGCTCTGCTTGCTGTTATGTTGGTTGAACAGACAAGTTTTTTAGTCACAGGAATGGGTGAGAACGGCTGTGCTGCATCCATAGAAATCGCTGTTGTCGTGCACGAGTTGCCGGAAATTTTATTGTCAGGAGAAACACAGATTTGTTTGGGCGAATCATCAACATTGACCGCAACGGGCGCTTCAGAGTATATCTGGAGTGACGGCAGTGAAAATGATTCGATCACGATTTCAGTAATCGAAGATGAATCTTGGAATGTGGAAGGAACCGATGAGTTTGGATGTCAATCAACTCTCAATTTTACAATTGTGGTAGATAGTATTCCGAATGTTTTTGTAGATGAATACTCAACAATTTGTTCGGGAGATTTTCTGGCCTTGACTGCTTACGGCGCTGAAACATATCTCTGGAGCTCCGGTTCTCAGGAAGCAACCACAGAAGTGTCACCACTGATGACCTCGGATTTTATTGTCACAGGAACAGACGGAAATGGTTGCTCTGAAACGGAAATAGTGACCATCGAAGTTTATGATCAGATTGAACTAATTTTTACTTTGGCGATGGATACTATTTGTGATCTATCTGGAGCAATGGATCTTCAGGCTTCGCCTCCTGGAGGGAATTTCACAGGCAATGGAGTGGAGTTGGGCCAATTTGTTCCGTCGTCTGAACTATGGGGAAACAATGAAATTGTGTATTCATTGATGGATGAATTCGGATGTGTGACTGAAACCGTTCAAACAGTTTTTGTGGATGACTGCACCGCAATTGCTGAAGATGTTTTGGTGCAATCTTCAGTTTTTCCTAATCCATTCGTTGAGGATGTTTCCGTAATTGCTGAAACAAACATTAATGCGATTCTCATTTACAACCTGGATGGAAAATTGATTTTTTCAAAAAGCAATGTCAATGCGAAATACACAGAGCTGAGTCTTTCAAAATTGCCTTCCGGAATTTATTTTTTGAAGATTGAGCTTGCAGATTCCAGCGAAAAAATTCACAGAATAACGAAAGATTAGAAAATGATCAGATTCACGTTTTAAGTCCCATTGGCTTGAAACCACAAAGGTCTCAAAGGAATTTCACACGAAGAATTCACAAAGTCCTTGGCTTTTTGAAGTGTCTCGGACTTCACGACAACAAGCTTACTGCAGCGAGTCACCAAAAGATCTGATTATTCTACACTTCCAGACGACGCGTTTTTCAACTCTTACCGATGGATGCATTTCTTCATGGAATCAATGAATGACGCAATGAAGATATAGTGTTCTTTGTGTGAAATTCCTTTGAGAACTTTGTTTGTGCCTTGAAGTAGTTGGAATAGCAAACTAACTGCATGTTGTAAATGAGATGATACAGAAATTGGATAGCAACAATTTTGAAGTATCGGTGACGCCTTTCAGGA
>JANOVT010000216.1:0-23276 GCA_031417525.1 Flavobacteriales bacterium
TTTTTGAAAAGCCTGATCATGGTCTTTGTACAATTGTTTGTTGTCAGGATTGCAATCAATAACGATTTTCATTGGCTGATCAGAATCAGCAAGAAATTTACCCGTCGATGGATTTTTGACTTTTGAAGATGCGATCAATTCCACAATCATAAGCGGTTCGCCTTTATCATTTCGAATAAAGGCGTGTGGAATCTTCCGCGTTTGCTTCTTGTTTTCCAGCCACAATTTTATGTTTTCTTCATACTGCACGAAAAGATTTATCAAATTTGATTTGACAAAATCAGATTTTTTCTGGCTTGTCACTTTGGTACCTAATTGTACATTCGAATTCGCTCTATGCTCCTTTAATTTTACGAAAAGTTCCTTTAACGATTCGCGTTGACTCTTGATTTCAGGAGTAGTAATGCTTGAATCAAAAATTTCTGGCGAAACAAGAATAATCCTACGAATCTTCACATTTCGCTGTTTCGGATCCGAAATCAATTTATTCTTCGCTATGAATTCATCAATAGATTTTGAATAACCTTTGTCGCCTTTATGCCAAAAATCAAGATTCGAAAATGTAGAATAAGAATTTTGACTGGAAAGCATTTCTAGGACATTCCCGAAAACATATCTTTTATAGGCATGTGGATTTCTGATAGGCAGAGGAATTGAATTGTCATCTTGTAGAAGTTGATCCAGAATACCTATTTCGTGATTAACCCGGAAGAGAGCTGCCATTTTAGAAGCCACGTTCAACTTATTAATTTGGGTAATGCGCAAATTCAGTATTTTAATGCGATTCACCAACTCAATTTCAAAATCATCCAACGCATCGCAATTCAGTCCTTTCACACTTTTATTCAAATACTGATAAACACTAACGGACTCTTCGTGATGCTTAAATATCACTCGACGCTCACGAAATAGGACATTGTCCGCACCATCAAAATGATGAATGACCTTTTCGCTTACCATGATACAATTTGGATCAGCACTGTCCATGACCCTTTGGCAGTAATTAATTCCAATACCTACAACATTCGCAGCACCGTTAAATCCTCTGTACACGTAATCTGTACCCTCATGAATTCCAATGCGCACCTGAACGCAATTTCCGGGTGACGTTTCCAATCCCGACTTTCCATTCAATCGTTCAATAATTTTTGAAGCGATCGGAATCGTATTGATGAAATTATTAGCGTCAACATTGCATATACACATTCCATCACCAGTTGGCAGGATGATATAACTCCAATTCAAATCAGTCGCATCTGTTTTAATTTTCGCATTCGAAAAATCTTTCATATCACGTTGATCCATTTCTCTGCCTCCAACTTCACGAAGAACATCCAATACGATATTATTCAGTCCAAAAATCACATCCCGTTGAATCTTTTGTGACCGAATCTTAGAAAAGCCAACCATATCCAAGAACACATAGCTAACTCGCCTTTGAAATGAACTTTCTGTGGCATCAATCGATGCGATGTTTTGGTGCATAGACTTAGGTTTTTGATTTAATGAATATATATTACGAATGACAATCTTAAGCCAAAACTTTCAGATTCCAATAATTTCCAATTTTACTGTGTCAAACTGGAAATTCCGAATCTCTTCACCACTGAACTCGTGCTCAAATTGATCACCTCAAACATCAGGAGGGTGAGTTGAACATTTGGGACAATAAACAGCAGTGAAATTTCCATCAGGTGCGGGTCACGAACATATAAGCTCCTTCAAAACATTTCCAAATTAGCTCTTACTTGAGTCTGGTCAATTGGAACTGGAATTCGATAGTCAACTGTGACGGAATTTCCATTCACACTAGTTGGGGTCATTGTAATGAAGTTTCCCGTTGGCCTGGATTTAGCGCGGCGTAAGCTCCCAAATACTCAGGACAACCCGTGCCTTCCCGTTGATTTTGGCTTTCATCCAAAAAAAAGCTGAGTGCATTTGTTCAAACAAAGCATATCTCATAGCTCCGCTTTTCATCATTTCCATCTACTGAAGGGTATGGGTTAGAATCCCGCGTTATCTGCAGAAACAAATTACACAACATACTTTCGTACTCGCAAATTCCTCAAAAAATATCAGGGATAATCATAAAAGAAAAAATGAAGACCAAAACAATCATCATCACATCTCTGCTTATCTTGCCAATATTGGCGCAGGCCTATTTCGCAATGGAAACAAAAAAAACACCCAAACAACCCTATACTATAAAACAAGAATTCCCCGACTTCGAAATTCGGTTTTATCCTCCCGCTATTATGGCTACAGTGCAATCGACTGCCACTACGTACAAAGAAATGGCAGGTCCGGGATTTCGCAAACTTGCAGGATTCATTTTCGGCGGCAACGAAACCAGTGCATCCATCGCCATGACAGCTCCCGTAAGAATGGAGTTTGGGAAGGATAGTTCTTCCATGAGTTTTGTGATGCCAGGTAACATGGTGAAAGCCGACGTGCCTGCTCCTAAAGATGCCTCCATTCGCATCGAGACGAGTGAGCCCGAATACGTTGCCGCTATGCGCTTTGGCGGGTATGCTTCTGACCACGATATCGAAAAATATTCCAAGAAGCTTGCTCAAGCACTTGAAGAAAATGGAATCTCTCACCATGGCAACTTTCGCTTTCTTGGCTACAATGCTCCATTTCAGGTCATATTTCGCCGCAATGAAGTGATTGTGGGAGTGGATTGGAAAGAATAACAAACGTGTGGCTTTGATTGAAGCTGCTTCATTTTTTTAGAACATTCCATATTCCTTATCCGCCCGGAATGTTGGCGAGAAGCCAACGACATACGCAGGCAAAGCCTGTCCCGATTTTTCGGGAAGCTACGCTGCGCTGAACCCGTCATTGGGGTGTGTACTCAAGGTTGTTTGTTTAGCAAATTATTCATGACCCAGGCCGGGATGTTCACGGCATCATTGGTTACCACATCCTCCCCATCCGTAATTTCTGCTATGAGTTTTGCTTGTTTCTCAGAATTGTCAAATATGTAGGCTCTATTAGTATTTTTCACAGCAAGTTTGAGATTTTCAAGACTTCTGTAATACCTGCTGGTAATGATTTCTGGTGATACCTGATGGCCATTCTGTGCGACTCTTACTTTCACCCGACTAATATTGATAGCGGGATCCTCAGTCGCGACAAAATATAAGTAGACCCTAAATCCTTGCTTCTGTGCTTCCTTCAGAAAATCAATCTTTTTCGCATGACTCATCACCGTTTCATAGGTAAAGGACAATCCTTTAGCCAGCAGCTTTTGTCTGATAAAGTCAGCGATATCTGCTGCCAGATATGAATCAATGTGCGTATTGCAATGTAAAATATTTTGCTCAACCCTAAGTTCCGTCCACAAATCTGGTTCGCCTCGTTTTATAGGTGAAAAATCACTTTCCATAAAAAACAAAGAGACTTCTTCCTGTGAGACCTCTAGACCATAGTTGCCAAAAAAAAGTGTGTTGGTCTTTGAAAGTGTTTGTTCGATTTCGTCCGCATTCACGTAAACACCTAATTGAATTTTTTCGTCTTCTAATAATCCTTTAAAAATGGTTGTTTTACCTGAACCATTTGGACCCGCAAAGACTCTCATTCTTTTTGAGGACATTCTATTTCAATTTAAAACGTCGTGGCAATTTGGTTACCGGCTTATCAATTTTCTTCACAAATCGTTTGTTTCCACCCGATTGGACTTCATAAATGCTTCCATCTTCCTCAACAAATAAGGGAACATTCATTTTACTCGCCTCTTCACTCGCTTTGAGAGTTGCAGAAAGAGCTGCACCGACGATAGCACCTACTATAGCGCCTTGATCGCTGTTTTTTGACAATAGAGCTCCTAACGCAGCTCCGATAAGACCTCCAGCAATCAGCGAATTGATTTGATCATCGTCCTTCATGTTTCAAAGTTAATTCATTTTTAGGAATGATCTCCTCCCTATTTCAGTTTAAGTTCAAACTTGAAATACATTGCAGAACAGATGTATCCGCAATCTCAACAGTTGAAGGTTTTTGGCTATTTAAAAAATCAACATAGGCTAGCGCACGATCAGACTCCTGGAAAAACGTTGATGTAAAACACGTTGAGCATCTGAACTTTCAGCGATTACCTCTATATAATAAAACCCTGCTTCAAGATCAGCCAGGGAAATCTGCCATTGCTGCGCACCCGTCACAATGACCTTGTTCTCTGAACGAACAATTCTTCCGGTAGCATCGATTATTTGAAGTCTGGCCGGTGCATTGAAGCCGGCACTGAAACTTAACATGGTTTGGTCCAATGCCGGATTCGGATACAAGGTGATTGAAGATGCCATATCCATCGCTTGCACAGAAAGAATGGCGTCCGGTGTAATCAGATACGTCTTGTTCGTGGCATTGAAATAATCAGCGGCTGAGGAAGAAATTCCCGTGAGCAGGATCTTACCATTCTGCGGAATAAATGCCATGGTGGGGAAAAGATATTCGTCCGAGGCAAGACTGTAGAGTGTAGTCGGATGCTGTGTATTTCCATTGGTCAGGTCCACACCAATGATGCCGACCTGTGTCGGTGAACTGCCGACGCCTGTTCCCAATAAATACATTCGGTCATGGTCTTTATCTAACACCGCATCATAAATGTATGTATTCAGCGCATCATCGAAAATCGGTGCAGTGGTTTCAAACCTGATAAAACTCTTGTCTGCCGGATCAAAAATGGCAATCGCATACTCCAATGCCGGAGAATACCGATAAATCAAGAACGCATACCGTCCATCGGAAAGTTGATATTCTGAAGACGGCCCGTTGTGGAGCGAATTATAGGTGACCCATTCCGGTTCACCGGGAATAATTTCATTGCTGAGGTTGACAAATGTATTGTTGACATGATCATACTCTTCCACCGTGGTAATCATCGAAGCGCCATACGTGGTATAACCTCCAAAGACAACTGCATTGCCATCATCCGTTGGCAAAACCATAGCCGAAGCTCTGGGTGTTATCATGGCTTCAGTAAGCACACTGCTGCCGGCATTCAGATCAATCACTTCTCCGGTTGCGGCACCTTGATTATTATACCATGCTCCTGCAATCAATATTCTACCATCATTCAGTTGCGTTCCATTGTGTTGCATGCGTTGATAGAGCATCGAGGTAGAGGGTGAGAACGAATTGTCCGTTGGATCGTAGATCTCCGTCTCTGCGTAGCCGGGGGCTACACCTAAATTCTCGCTGCCACCAAGAATAAAATACCTGCCATCATCCAGTTTTATAACACACGTTCCATCATGCGGATTGTTCATGCTTACTTCCGTAAATGAATTCAGACCGGGATCATAAATTTCCGCGTAGGAAGAAGAAACAAAACCATTCTCTCTTCCGCCGAACAATACCACACGACCATCATTCATGGTGGCCGACATAGGAACAATTCTCGTTCTGTTCATCAAAGGACCGACCTCGAATACGCCTCCCCCACTCTGGGCTTTCACGATATCCACAGATGAAAACATGACACATATCCCCAACGTTACAAAGCATAAAATCTTTTTCATAGTCGTATTATTTTCATACGAATTTCCGATGAGTACTCTGCATGCTAAATGACAATCATCAAAAGAAGATATGATAGAAATAAGGTGCATCAGGATCTTTAACCCAACTGCATTAAGTCACTTATCCTTTTTGTCTTCATGTTGACCCTGCTGCCCGGGGATGAAATTGCAGTGTTGGATAGTTAGCAGCCGGATTGACTTAGCATGGTGCCGTATGATGTTGGGCGGCAGTGTGATTCATGTGACATGTTTTAAAGCCATAACGAGTCAAGGCACATCTTGTCCCGATTTTTCGGGAGGCTACGCTGCGCTAAACCATTGGGGATTTTTGCTTTTTAATGTCCAAAGTTTTTTACAACGCAATCTGAATAAGGCTTAAAAGGCTTATTCCGTTCTGATTTCAGTTGATCTATTTTTACCGCCCAATGGGATTTTTCAAAAAACTATTCAAATCTCGGACGCGATCTGCGGGTAAAATTTCCGCAAAACGTCTGCGTGAAATTGCGGCGCTGAAACCGCATGCGGTGCCTATGAAGGCCGACAAATATTGGCTCATCATTGGTCGTTCTCTGAGGAAGAGCAAGTCGATGGAAGAACAGCGCGTGAAGCTCATCAAGCTTGTCAGCAAATTGAAATGCGAAGAAATCATTGCCTTCCATCTGCGCACTCTTCAACTGCTTCAGAATTCATACAATGAAGATCTATTGTGCGCAGCGCATCTGATCGAAGGCGGTTGTTATGCCAAGGCGTTTGAATATTTCAGATGTTGGCTGATTTCCTGTGGTCAGCGCGTATATGAAAAGGCGCTGCAACATCCTGATTCGCTCATCGCTATTCTGGACGATGTGGAGGATCATTCTTTTGAAGCTTTTTATTATGTGCCGGAAGAGGCTTTTATGCTGGTCACCGGAAAGTCGATGTATGATTATATAAAAGGTGAACCACGGGAAGAAGCCATGGAAGAATTGAATCTGAGTTGGTCCACCAGTAATCCCGATTCCATGCGACACATTTGTCCGGAGTTGTTCCGGAAATATGCGTTGCAGGATTCTAAGTGGTGATGAAAGCAAGGCGGTAGAATAATTTATCGGATGAACGTTTTAAGTCACTTGGATTTGCGACTGCTGGATTTTATGAAACTGTGATTTAACACATACTCCTTTTTTTTAACCACAAAGATTTTTTGGCTGTGAATCTCAGGAGTTATTTCGAGCAGTGAAGCTATCCCGATTTGCTGATCCTGGTTTTAAGAGCCTTCGGCTTCACCAAGAGCACAAAGCGCAGCGGAGCGGCGTTTTTTTTTCTTCCTAAATAATGTCACCTGGGAATTTGATGGATTCGATCGCGATCGGATGAATTTCAGATACAGTTCGTACTGGATTTGTGAAATCCATCAAATCGTATGATGCACATGGTGGATTCAATTATAATCAAAACATGGAATAAAGATTTAGTGTTCTTTGTGTGAAATTCCTTTGAGATCTTTGTGGTTTCAAGCCCCCGCGGTTTAAACCGTTTATCCGAATTGATAGTTAGCCAAATGCATCAAGCATCCATTCTCCATTCTCCCAATTACCCCCCAAACCTATACCCCAGCGACAATCCGAAACCCGTGTTGGTCATCTTCGAATCACCCATGTCAACACCTGAGTAATCGGGTTGGATATTAATCAATCCAAGTTGAGTATTCAATTGAAATGAGAACCTGTTGGCCAATTCATATCCGAAAAAAAGGTTTGCACCGGCATCCAAAGGCCTGATGACATAATTGTTGTCGGCGATGCTTGTTTCGTTTTTGAAATCAATGTCACTTTCGAAGGAGCTATCTCCACCTTCCATTTTTACTTTTCCTGCAATACCATATCCCACGTAGGGACCGAAACCCAAAATCAGATGACCATTTCCCAGCAAGGGTTTGTACACCAGGTTCAGGGGCAGTTCAAGATAACTCAGTTGGACACTTGATGTGATGGTTGTTCCAAGTATTTCTGTTTTTTCCTGCGCTCCTTTTGTTGAGAACAAGATTCCCGGTTGGAAAAAGAAATCAGGTGCGATAGGAATCTCCACATTCACACCAGCATTGAATCCTACCATCATGTCGTTTTCTAGTTTGTCGCCGTCGACATCTTTACCGTTGATGTTCTGAAAATTGACACCCGCACGAATGCCGAACGATGTTCCAGGACCAGATGTGGTCTCCTGTGAGAAAGAGGATGTGACAAGTAAGAGTGTCACAGCAAAGAGGCTTATAATTTTTTTCATGTTTTTAATTCTGTAGTTTATTCGCCAGCCTGTTTTTTAGCAGCGGCTTTCATTTTTTCATTGGCAGTGATCAAAAAATCAACCCTGCGGTTCATCGACTTGCCTTCATCCGTGGAGTTATCATAGCCGGGCGCTTCTTCACCAAAACCTCGGGTACTTAATCTGGAAGAATCAATACCTTTTGTTTTGAGATAGGAAGAAACACTCGATGCCCTGCGTTCTGAAAGGTCATTATTATAGCTGTTGGTGCCATCACTGTCTGTGTGTCCCTGTACTTCAATATCTGTATCAGGATAAGAATTGAGAACCGCAACGAGTTTGTCGAGGCTTCTTTTTGAAGTAGAAGACAACTCAGATTTGTCATACTCAAAAAGCACTTTGTCACTGAACTCAACGATGATGCCTTCACCCACGCGTTCCACTTTCGCGTCAGGAATTTTTTGCTCAATCTCTTTCGCCTGTTTGTCCATTTGGTTTCCAATGACTGCTCCTGTAGCACCACCTACGGCGGCTCCAATGATAGCTCCCAAGGCCGTATTACCCGAAGCTTTCCCAATGATTCCACCCGCAACAGCGCCAGTGCCGGTGCCGATCACAGCGCCTTTTTGAGTTTTGCTCATCTTGCTGCAAGCAGTCAGAAGCAGGAGGACAGAAAGCGTGTATACAAATACTTTTTTCATAATCATTCTATTTTTTGTCAAACCTCATGACTTTTTTGTGGGGAATCTTACAGCATTGCACTAAATCATTATATAATTATATATCGGATGAACGTTTTAAGTCTCATGGACTTGAAACCACCACATGGTGGCACGCAAGGCCTCAAAGGAATTTCACACAAAGGCCACAAAATCTTTATTCCATGTTTTGATTACAATTGAATCCACCATATGAATCACACGATTTGAAGGATTTCACAAATCCAGTACGAATCGGATCTGAAATTCATCCGATAGCCATCGAATCCATGAAATTCCTATGTGACATTATTTAGGACGAAACAAAAAACGCCGCTCCGCTGCGCTTTGTGCCCTTTGTGAAGCCGAAGGCTCTTAAAAACCAAGAATAGCAGACAAGGATAGATTCGCCTCTCGCAATATCACCAAGGTTTCAAAGCCATCAAAATCTTTGTGGTTAAAAAAAAGGGGTAAGTTTCAGATTGCATTTTCATGAAAATTTTGAAGTCTCACATCAATTGGACTTAAAACGGTAATACGAATTTTAGCATAAGCCCATGGCATGAAGTTATCGGCAACCAAACAAGCGCTGATGCTATTCCTGATCATATAATACGCGGTGCACACAAGCTCGAAATGAAAAGACCATAGATGAGGAAAACATCAACCGAATCGAATGAAATGAATAAAACCAACGGACACCCATCACGCCATCGCCCCTGACCAATGCTCCAGGTGGATACATCAAATTATTATCTATGGCGATCTGCTGGATTGATTTAGATTTACGTCATAATGAAAAAAACCACTGCACAAACAGCGATTTTCTGTATCGCTCAAATGACGTTCTTGCTGCTACCACAATTTTCTTCCGCACAGCGAATTGCATGTGGCGGCTCTCATTCCATTTATGCATGCACGGATAGCACCGCGAATGACTGGGGATGGAATTTATTCGGACAACTTGGAAATGGAATCGGAAATAGTAATGTACCGGTAGCAGTGCTTTCTCTTAATGATATCTCCGATGTAAGTGCCGGTGTAAATCATAGTGTTGCACTCAAAACGGACAATACAGTATGGACCTGGGGATCGAACATAACAGGTGAACTTGGAAATGGATTGACGGATGGCAGTAGTATTCCTGTCCAGGTAACCGGTCTTTCGGACATCACAGCAATCTCATCCAACGCCCATAACATGGCACTACACAATGATGGCACTGTGAGCACCTGGGGTCTTAACACTTATGGCGAGTTAGGAAATGGAGTCACAGGGGGTTCTAGTAATGTTCCTGTAACTGTGAGTAATCTAACTGAAGTTACCAAAGTCGCCTGTGGCTATTATCATTCACTCGCGCTAAGAAGTGACAGTACCGTTTGGGGATGGGGATACAGCGGCGGTGGTTGCCTCGGAACAGGTGCGACGATGAATGAAATTAACGCTCCCATCCAAATCAACGGGCTCTCTGAAATTGTTTCTATTGCCGGCGGAAATGGATTTACGCTTGCTCTAAAAAATGATGGTACCGTATGGTCCTTGGGATCGAACAACGAAGGGGAATTGGGAAATGGTGCGAATGCAAATACCCCTGTTCCGGTGCAAGTCAGCGGACTCACGGATGTGATTGCCATTACCGCCGGAGTCTATCATTCACTGGCTATAAAAAGTGATGGCAGTGTTTGGGCATGGGGATTTAATTTATATGGTCAGCTCGGCAACCTTGCGAATGCTGATAGCAATGTTCCGGTGCAAGTTTCCGGGCTTGCAAACATTGTTGAAATCGCAGTCGGGTATGCGCATTCGCTGGCACTTGCAAGTGATGGAACTCTTTGGGCCTGGGGATATAATTCATATGGTCAACTTGGAATCGGATCGTATGACAACCTCAATTATCCGGTTCAGATAGAAGAATTATGTCCTGTGATCATCGCCTTAGAAGAAAATTCGGAAGATTTAAAATTATCCGTTTATCCAAATCCTTTCGAAAATAGCTTGACAATGAATGGTACTTCAGAAAATGATTTAGCCATTCTTTTTAACGCAACTGGAAAAGAAATGGTGAGACAAAAGACGAATGATCACACGACTAAATTATTCCTTCAGGATTTAATTCCCGGAATCTATTTTATTCGCATTGATCACGACGATCAAAGTACTTTTTTCAAAATTTCAAAGCTGTAGTTGCTACGAACGAGTGATGATGGAGCCCTGATACTTATTGCCGCATTTTTACGCAAGACAAATTCATATCCGCATTGGATGGTTCCAATTGCATCCGTTCCATTTGCATGCAGTTACCCGCTCCAAATTTTATCACCATGGAAGAAACAATCATTCACAAGCCAGATGCGAATCGTTTCGAGTTGGAAATCGATCACCGGATATCCTTTGTTCAATACAACTTATTCGAAAACGGAATCATATTCGAACATACTGAAGTGCATCCCGATCTGGAAGGAAAAGCCATAGCATCTCGACTTGCTGTGTTTGCGCTGGAATATGCAAAAACAAATCACCTCAAGGTTTTACCTCTTTGTCCTTTCTTCCGCACATACATCATGCGACACAAAGAGTATGAATCTCTTTTATAATACAAAACAAAAAAAGTATGCATCCCACATTTCACTACAATACAGTCACCGAAGCAATCGATGAATTGCGACGCAAAGGCTACACTCTTGATTTCAATATCAAAGAAAATTGTCTTACTTGTCATGCCGGAAATTTTGGACCGGATGACTTTGAAATCAAAGAAGTCTATCGATACGAAGGCGACACTGATCCTGCCGATAAGGCCACAGTATATGGAATAGACTCGCACAATGGCATGAAGGGAATTTTGGTAACGGGCGAAGGATCGACGATGGACAGTATGACGAGTGATATGCTGAAGAAATTTATGCTCGATCCACACAGCTGATTCAACGATTCAAGGATTCAAGGATTCAATAATTCAATAATTCAAGAATTCAATAATTCAAGGATTCAAGGAATCAAAGATTCAAGGATTCAAAAATTCAAAAATTCAAACTCAACCGGACGATTCTTGAATTTTTGAATCTTTGAATCTTTGAATGCTTGAATACCTCTGGGCGCCGAATACCGAGGATTCCTTTCACCTCAATAGAGTTTTTGCCTTTTGATGAGATACTCCATCAGCACCGGATTAAATCCGCTATGAATGTCGGCTTCCACGAAATCAATCTGGTATTGTCCGCATTTAAGTTTGAGATCCTGTTTGAACTCTGCCATACGCTTTACATACGTCTCACGAATATCAGAAGGATTTACTTTAATCTCCTCCCCGCTTTCCATATCAGTGAATGTGTATGGTCTGTTTTCAAAATCGAAGTCCACTTCCATTTTTTTATCCACGACGTGGAATAGAATCACATCGTGTTTGTTGTGACGTAAATGTTGAAGAGCCGAAAATAATTCATCCGACTTGGTGCTATTATCCATCATATCACTAAAGATAATCACCATCGATCGCTGATGCATACTTTCAGCAATCTCATGAAGAGCATCCGTCACAAAAGTTGTTTTTTTCTCACTTCCGGCTACCGTTTCCAACAAACCCTCCAACTCAGAATAAAGGTAGTTGTGATGCGCACCACTGGCGCTTGTTTTAGTATTCAGATAAATTTTATCCGAGAAAAAACTAAGCCCGACAGCATCACGCTGGCGTTTCAACATTTCAATTAAAGCAGCAGCGGAATAGATACAGAATTTTATCTTATTGAATTCATCACTATCTGGTGTTACGCCTGCGGGAAAAAACATCGAAGACGATGTGTCAATCAGAATCTTGCATCGAAGGTTCGTTTCCTCTTCATAACGCTTGACAAAGTGTTTGTCTGTGCGCGCCAACAATTTCCAATCCAGGTGGCGAGTGCTTTCTCCTGTATTGTATTGTCTGTGCTCTGCAAATTCCACAGAAAAACCATGGAATGGACTTTTGTGAAGGCCCGTAATAAAACCTTCCACGGCCTGCTTGGCAAGTAATTCAAGTCGGCCGAGGGCCTGGAGTTTTCTTCTATCTATGTTAACCGGCATAGTGCGAAGATAGGCAGCTCTCGCTTCGCTCGTTTTCTTTCTCGCGGAATTACGCCCCATAGGGGTAATTGTAGAGGATCATTTTTGTGAGTTTTCTTGAAATTTCTAGAATAATTTTCAGTGCAATTCAGAAATTCATTCCGCGTAATTCCGCGAGAAACAAAAAGTGAGCGAAGCGAAGAATCTCTTGCTTAGCAAAAGCAAGTTCAAATGATGATTTAGGGGTAATTATAGAGGATCATTTTTCAGAATTACACAGAAAAGGCACTAGACATATGAAATTCAGGAAATTCTGAAATATTCATTTTAGAGTTTTCTTGAAATTTCCAGAATAATTTTCAGCGCAATTCTGAAATTCCTTCCAGTTACCCCTATGGGGCGTAATTCCGCGAGAAAGAAAGCGAGCGAAGCGAACAATAACTACCTCCCGAAACGAAGCCGAAGTTTGATCACATCCACCAGCATCTTCACCGCTTGCTTCCAGAACACAACAGAACTTTCGCCTGCATTGCGGAATTCAGCATTCACCCACGTGATATTCATCTTTGCTTTCGACGCCAGGTAAAGCCATTCGATATCTGCGGCAAATCCTGTCAGCCTCGCCTGAGGAAAAATGGTGTTGACTGCATGTTTTCGGAATGCTTTAATGCCACATTGCGTATCACCCAAATTGCGAAACATGATGATGTTGACCAACATCGAAAAAATGCTACTTCCGAGTCTGCGGATTGGGGGTGTTTTAGAAAAATAATCAGACTTTCGTCGATCACCACATACCACCTGAACATCGGCATCACGAAATTTTTCCAAAAGAGTTAGAAAAACATCGTATTGAAAGGGAATGTCTGCATCGGTAAATACGCAGACATCATTTTTTGCAGCTAGCATACCGGTTTTGACGGCTGCACCTTTGCCCTTGTTCACCTGATGGTTCTCCAATCGCACATGATATTCCTGACAAAATAATTCCAGTGCCTTTGTTTCGTGTGAACCATCATTGACTACGATCACCTCGACTTCCAACGCGTGTTGTTGCAGAAAGTTCAAAAGTCCCGGCAATTCGCGGATGAGTTCTTTTGCGTTGTTATAGCTTGGAATGATGAGACTGAAATGCACGAATATTCTTAGTAAATCCTGTTGTTATAGATTCTGTAATCAGGGCGCAATATCAGGCAATCAACGCCTTCGGGACGAATAATCAAATCGGAACATTCCAGTTGGTGTCCTTGCAATAGTTTATTCTGAAAGGATAGTTGAAGGTGTGTCGTTGTAGGGTCAAATTCTAATTTGTATTCTATCAATGCGCTGCCATTCAGCGTTGCGACGTATACACCATCCAATCCAATCATTTGATAGTCATTAATCTTTTTACCACAAGTCTGAACTATTTCAAGCGAAGTGCGCGGGACAAGATCCTGTTTAAAATCCTTGACCCAAAATGACATCACCATTTTTCTTCCCTGCCATTCTTCCGTGACATCTCCATCAAAATAAGTCTTCCATTCAAAACCAAGTTCAAAGGAATGCGACTCCGGAATGACTAGCACACTATCGTTGACATTGCTTACAAACACATCATGGATGGAATGCCTGAATAAAGTTTCATCGATAGCCCGAGCTGCATCCGAATTCGAATTATACAGTTTTTCAAAACCATCCGGCATGATAGAATAGTAGGAATATTTCTCAGTAGTGGCTACACGGTTTGCAAAACGAAGTAACTGTTTCTGATGCGGAGCCATTGCGACTGTATCACAGATCAAAAGCAGTGGTCTCTTATCAGTAAGTTGCGATATCACTTCCGGCACTTCAAGTATTTCCTTCGAAAGGGCTATGTTGTTAAAAGCCTGATGCAATGATGTGCGGGATGCCAGAGCAGCAAAAGTTGGCAATCCGGTTTTAGCGGATATATCATAAATGTGACGAACCAGAGCTCCATCACATGTGGCGCCAATATTTTCAGAACCCACATGAAAAAACGGGAGTGGAATCATGGCTTGATAGGCAGAAAAATCTATCGACTCCAACTCCGCAACAGGTCCAGGTCTCAGCATTTCATTTCGCTCATTCTTTATCCCTTTTGACATAAAGTTAATTCGTGTATACGCTTCCGATCCCATCAAGATTATTAAGGATGAAGCAAAAACCCATTTCACGACTTTTCTGCTAAATGGCAATTTCCAGAACAAAGAAATGAGCAAAATATTTATCAAGTAAAATGCGACGAAAGCAAATCGGCCAATGCCGCGAAACTGTTGAATGGGGCCCAATTTATAAAGCAGCCTTTCCAATCCATAGTTGAATGGAAACGCAAATGAAAGGAACACACAAAATACAGAACTGAGTGCGAGGCCCAGGAAAACTTTATTTTCCCACTTCAAAATTCTCTGATAAAATTTCCTGAAGGCAAAAGCGGAATAAAAAAAGATCACCACGAACAGCAGTATCGCAGTGCCGCCTACATAACATTGACCCTCCCACTCCACTTTAAAACGCGGCTCCAAGAAATCAACCAACGAAACATACCACAGACCATAAGGAAAAAGATAAGAGCCTATTCCGGAACGGAAAACCAAAAAGCCCCATGGGATTCCCGTTCGATCTGTCACATCCGAACTGGCATAAATACATAATTGCAAAACTAAAAATGGAACAACCAATTGCACAGCGATGTGCCCAATGGACTTGACGAAAGAGATAGGACGATTTTTATTAAAAACAATGAATGAGAGCCAGAATCCAAGTGCGATGACGGCAAAAAAGACGAGGTAGTAAATATGAGCGAATACTAAAAAAAGTATGTACACCGAAATGATTGCGCTCCATTTCCAGGAAATTTTTTGATAAAATCGCATTAAAAAATAAATCATACCTGGCACTGCGCAGAGGTAGGCCAAAGGATAATGTCCCCCAAATCGATCCCATTGCTGCGTGAGAAATGTGAGCCCAACAGCAAAAAGCACGGCAAACAACTCATCCACCTGAAGTTGCCTGAATATCAGGTAAAGAAAAATGGAACAGAAAAAAATACTCAACAGCATCATCAGATTGGTGATGCCAACGATTTTATCGGAAAGATCGATCACCGGCATCAAGGCCTTTACCACGTTGGTTGTAAATGGCTGTCCGCCTGTAAAAAAAATACTTTCGCCGTATGGATAGTTCAATCCCTGCTGATGAAAATAACTCGTGTCGTACTCCAGATGATAGATGCTTTGGTAGTAAGTCTGAAGCCCATCGCCACCATCACTGAAATAATAATTATTTGGTGAGCGAAGAATATCACCCAAAAAATAACTGACAATCAGAAGCGTCAGTGCAAAACAAAGCCAGAGGTATCGGTCTTTCAGCATTTTGGATGGAAGTCTCCTGTGTTGGATTTCAGCGAGTAAAAATAAGGAAGCAGGGAGTTGAAGTGAGAAGCGAGATGTGAGAAGTGAGAAGTGAGATAAGGTCGGAGTAAATTTGCTTTATGCACAAACATTCATTAGATCTTGCAGCTCTCACCTGTGAAGTTATTCATCATAGCAAAATAATTGGTATATGGATGAAAGAACAAAAAAACATTCATGAGGGGAATGCAGAACTAAAAACAGAAAATAACCTCGTCACATTTGTAGATAAAGAAAGTGAACGAAGATTTGTAGAAGTGCTGAGTGTGTTGGTTCCTGATGCCCGCTTTATTGCAGAAGAAGGAACCGGCACTAAAAACGAAGATGGACTGAATTGGGTAATTGATCCACTTGATGGAACAACGAATTTTGTTCATGGTGTTCCGGTTTGGTGCACCAGCGTTGCACTATGTGATGGTCCGACTCCCATCATCGGAGTGATCTATGACCCATCTTCTGAAGAGTGTTATTCCGCCTACTCAGGTGGAGGAGCGTTCCTTAATGACAAAAAAATTCTTGTTTCAAAAATTGATATTCTACAGCAATCGCTCCTCGCAACCGGATTTCCTTATGATGATTTCGGGCGTGAAAGTGCATACATCTCTCTTTTTCGGGAGTTGATGAAACAAAGTCGTGGTATGCGCAGACTTGGCAGTGCAGCGTTGGATATGGCGTGGACAGCGTGCGGAAGATTCGAAGCGTTTTATGAATACGGCCTAAATCCATGGGATGTCGCCGCAGGCACGATCATCGTTCGCGAAGCAGGTGGTGTAGTCTCCGAGTTTAATGGTGGCCCTGATCCTGTTTTCGGAGTCGATCTGATTTGCAGTAATGGTTTGATTCATGAATCTTTGAGTGCAGTCGTTCAGAAACATTTTTGATTCTGTGATTCAATAATAAATAGTGATTGTCCACTATCCTACCCTTTTGCTGGTAAAATGAACTAATTACCTTCCATTCTTTTTCTTATCTTAAGGTTTTATTCGGTTTATTGAGTTAATTCCTTCTTTCTTTTTTTCTTGAAAAAAAAAGAAACAAAAAATTCAAGGCTGTTGCGAAAATTCTTGAAATCCACGTCACTTCCGGGCAGACAAACCCAAACTCCTCGCTTTTTCAAAAATGGTTTACCAGTTTTTGAACATTGGATTTAATCTTGACATTTTTGAAATCGCTTGTCAAACATGGGTTTGTCTTTTGCCCGTCAGTGTCGGGATTTCTACGGATTTTCGCAAAGGCCACTCCCCAACCGTGGAGCGCATTTTTTGTCTTCGTTGAATGGACCGGGGGATGATTGCGGACAATCATTTAATATATTATGGAAAAAAAACGTATAAATTGTTCAAGCCTTACGTTCGAAAGGAATTTTAACGCTGGGGCCGTTTATTATTTAACTGCAGAGTTGTTTTTAATGGTTTTATGCTGGGTGTCTGTCTACAAATCGTTTCAGAGATTATTTGAGGATCTTGTAACTCGAGAGCCTTCGGCTTCACAGAGGCCGCAGAGCGCAGAGTGCAAATTGAATAGCAGAACTTTCACATTAACGATAGCACACGAATATAAAAATCGGATTAACGTTTTAAGTCTCATGTCCTTGAAACCACCACATGGTGGCAAGCTGATGCGTTCTAAATCGTTCATCCAATAAAAAAATCCCGCTGAAATTCAGTGAGAACATCATCGGGAATTTTTAATTTCAATTTATAGACTATCGAACTACAATTGTTGCTTTTCCTTTACCCGGAATAACAACCTGATAAAGTCCGCTACTCCATTCTTCTGTATTTACGATGGTATTCGATTCAGAAATGATTCTTTGTCTTAAAACAAGATTGCCTGTGACATCATAGACGAGAACATATTCTGCACTACCATCGGCATTGCTGATGGTGAAAAATTCATCTGCCGGATTTGGATAAATATGCAATGAATACTGTGACAACTCATCGACGCTGATCGGGCAAGCCACGCACGAACTGAAACATACAGTCGGCAGTGTAACATCAATGGCATCGCAAGTAAAAGAGCGATTAAATCCGCCAAAACCATCATCCACTCCACAAGCAAAAGGCACCAATTCAACACCAGCGAAATCAGGTCCATTGAGGAATTTGTATGTGGTTGTTGTATTGGCCGGAACAGAAATCGTCGCGCTGTAAAGCGCACCTGTTGTATTGATCATCGGTGTTGCGTTTGCAGAAAACTCATTGAAAGAACCAGCGAGATAAACACCGTTGGTAACTGTTTCTTCGTTCATATCGACGGTGATTGTCAGATCAACCATCTCTACGATAACACACGATGAACAAGAACTGAAACAAACCAGATCAAGCGTTTGCATATCGGATGCTGTAGTTTCATATTCCCTGTTGAGAATAGCGATGCCCACTCCGCATTCTGCAGGAACCACTTCACTTCCTGCCCAATCCATTCCATTGATAAACTTGTATTGAACAACTTCACCTGCGTTTACTACAACCACAGCCTGATAGTGACCCGGTTCGTATTCGCTCAATTGCGTTGCAGTTTCATCCCAATTATTAAAAGTGCCACCGATGAATACACCATCAGCACTTACCGTCTCATTGCTCATATCCACTTGAAAAATGACCAGAACCGGCACGCTCGGAAGACAATCTTCACAAGCACCAAAACAAACCGGACCGTAGGTTGTATCGTTTTCGAGTACATCAATGCTGCGATTCAATCCGCCAAAGCCGTCGTCCACACCACAACCTGTTGGCACAGCTTCAGAGAATGGCCAGTCATTTCCATTGATAAATCGGAACTGCCCATTTGAATTGATCGGCACAGGTAATGTTATTTCATAGATGCCGTCTACATCGTTATCGGTCATTTCACTTGTTCCCGGTTGCCAGTTCTGAAAACTACCAGCGATGTGCACACCATTTGCGTCGACTGCTTCATTTTGCATGTTTACGCTGAAGGTGACATCAATGGTGGTAGGTTCCACAATCACATCACAATTCACGCAAGCACCAAAACATACAGGACCGAAAACCACATCGGTATTGTTGATTGAAAGTGATCGGTTCAGACCACCAAAGCCATCATCCACTCCGCAAGTCACAGGAACAGTTTCAGAAAAAGGCCAATCATTGCCATTCAAGAATCTAAATTGAATGATGGTATTGGATTCAACTTGCGCAGTGAATTCATAAATGCCATCCGCATCGATATCCGTCATTTCAGATGCAGAAGCATTCCATCCCTGAAAAGATCCGGCGATATGCACGCCATTGGCATCAACTACTTCATTCGTCATATTCACTGAGAACATCACATCTACAAATTGAACTGCACCTTCACAATTTGCACATTCATTAAAACAAACCGGACCAAAATTGACATCTACTCCGCCGGTTTCGAGAATGCGGTTGTAGCCGCCATTGCCATCAGGTAAGCCACATGTAGAAGGAACTATTTCTGCATCCGTCCAGGTATCGCCATTGATAAATTTAAAACTCAGATTCGCCCATTCATCTGTTTCGAAGGTAATTTCATACACACCGTCTGAATCGTCATCTGTCATCTCTGATGTTGCCGGATTCCAGTTTTGAAAATTACCAGCTACATGAACGCCATTTGGAGATACCGTCTCATTCATCATATTTACCATCAACGTAATCATGTTGGAAGGTTCTATACAATTTACGCAAGAACTGAAACACACCGGTTCGAGTGTCGCATCCACATCAGTCGTTTCGATAAACCTTCTTACTTCATTGATTTCTGAAAGCATGGAGCATTCGGAAGGTACCGATTCCTCTTCAAGCATAGTTTCTCCATTTACAAAAACATAAAGAATGGTAGCATTGGCTTCAACTTCGAGAGTAACCTCATAAATCTGATCGCCATTGATATCCGACATCGCATGAATCGAATTGACATTGCCGGTAAAATCTCCGACAATATTTACACCCAGTGGATTGATACTGGTACCTTGCATATTCACACTGAATGTGACCATCACTGTCAACGGATCAACGATGACACAACTGGTGCACGATCCGAAACAAATTTCTGAAGTGGTGATATCTGATTCCAGAACTTCCAGTTCACGATTAAATTGACCAAAGCCGTCATCGACACCACATTCAGCGGGTACTATTTCTTTATCGAGAAATGTGATGCCATTGATGTAGACGTATTGTATGGTTGAATTCGTATCAATGGCGGCAGTGAATTCATACACTCCATCGAGATTGCTATCCACCATTTGCGAAGCAGCAGGATTCCAGTTTTGAAAACTTCCCGCAATGTGAACTCCATCCGGACTGATGATGGCGTCGTTCATGTCCACCAAAAACGTCACATCCACTGTCAATGGTTCAATGATCGGAACGCAATCAGCGCATTCACCAAAACAAACTGCCTCCAGCACAACATCCGCTTCGAGCACTTCAAAATTGCGATTAAAACCACCAAAGCCGTTATCTACGCCGCAAGCACCCGGAACGAGTTCCTGTCCTCCGAAAGTATCACCATTGATAAATGCATATTGAATAGTAGAGTTCGTATCAATCGCAGCGGTAAATTCATAAATACCATCGAGATCCATGTCTGTCATTTCTGAAGCGGCAGGATCAAAACCCTGAAAAGAACCAACAACATGAACGCCATTTGGACTGACCGTTTCATTTTGCATATTCACTTTGAAAGTGACATCGACTGTCAATGGTTCGATGATCGGAACACAATCAGCGCATTCACTGAAACAAACTGCATCAAGCACTGCATCCGCTTCGAGCACTTCAAAATTGCGATTAAAACCACCAAAGCCGTTATCTACGCCGCAAGCACCCGGAACGAGTTCCTGTCCTCCGAAAGTATCACCATTGATAAATGCATATTGAATAGTAGAGTTCGTATCAATAGCGGCGGTAAATTCATAAATTCCATCGAGATCAATGTCCGTCATTTCTGAAGCAGCAGGATCATAACCCTGAAAAGAACCAACAACATGAACGCCATTTGGACTGACCGTTTCGTTTTGCATATTCACTTTGAAAGTGACATCGACAGTCAGTGGTTCAATGATCGGAACGCAATCAACACATGCACCGAAACAAACGGGGTCAATCGTAACATCTGATTCAAGTACATCAAATGACCTGTTGAAACCACCGAAGCCATTGTCAACACCGCATGCACCGGGAACAATTTCCTGACTGCCAAAAGTGTTGCCATTGATGAAAACATATTCTACGATAGAATTTGTATCTATAGCAGCGGTAAATTCATAAATACCATCGGTGTCCAGGTCTGTCATCAACGAAGTGCCCGCATTCCAGCTTTGAAAAGAACCTGCGATGTGAACACCGTTCGCGCTTACCACTTCATCTTGCATATTCACTTGAAAAGTCACATCCACCGTGAGTGGATCGACAACGATGGCGCACGACGTGCATTCCCCGAAACAAACAGGAGCTAAGTCCAAATCGGAGCTGACAATACTCAAAGAACGATTGTAAGCACCAAATCCATCATCTACTCCACAAACGGCAGGAACCGTTTCCTGTCCACCGAACGTATTTCCATTGATGAATTTATACTGAATGGTGTTATTGCCCTGAACAATTGCCGTGTATTCGTAAATACCATCGAGGTCAATGTCAGTCATTAATGTTGAACCGGCATTCCATCCTTGAAAAGAACCGGCAATGTGAACGCCATTCACGTTGACAATTTGCTGAGACATATCCACGCTAAAAGTCACATTGAATGGAGCCTGTGTTGACCACTGAGCAATGCCGCTTGCAGAACCATTGCCGATGTAATACCATGGTCCGGTGCCTGTATGAAAAGTTCCGGCCATCCAATAACCGGCAGATGCCGCAACTCCTTCTCTCCCTTGACCAGAACCACCATACTGCATAAAGTCCACCATGTTGGCGGCCGAATTGAATGCTCCGGTTGGCAAATACAATCCCAGATCACTAGAGGATGGATTGAAACCAGAAGTAGAATTCCAGGTGAAAGTCACTTCTTCATTTTGTGAAAGATTAAAATCACCGGTGACAAGAGCTACTCCTGGTTGCACCAGACTTGTGTATTCGAACAACGCGCATAGTCGGTAAGTCGAAATATTGACCGCGGATGCACCGAAGTTTTTAATTTTAATGGTGTTGGTTGCCGGAGAGACGTACGTGAACTTCAACTGAGCCATAAAAGTCGTCGGAAGAGAGGCCATCAGTACACAAAAAAGTAAAACTTTTCTCATGAGAAATTGAGGTAATTAAGGTGAATTTTTTAAGGAGCGTCAAATATAAGTGTTGTAATTACACTAAGATGTTGCCACACCCGAACTTCGAATGTAATTTTCCGGATAGTACAACGTCAAACAATCATGGTCACATTATTGGAAGAGATGAACGAAATTGCACCACGAAAGAAAATAGCTTTGAAACTTCCGGCATTACTTATTCTCCTATTGATGAACCTGATTGCTGCAATAATTGAGGCGCAGACAGATTCACTGCAAAATCCCATATTTGTCAGCGGGCATGTGCGTGATGAAAACGATCAGCCGGTTTCAAATGTGATCATCATCAACAAAAGGACACGTTCGGGCTCTTTTGGGAAAGCGGATGGTAGCTTTTCGATCTATTGCGGAAAAACAGATACACTTGCCATTACATCACTCGGATTTCACACCAGAAATGTCTGCTTTGCAGATTCCGGAATAAAGACTCAATACGACTTGACTTTATTTCTGGAAACCCGAACTTATCGATTTGCTACCGTTGAAGTTTTTGCGCAACGCGACCTCGAAAATATTCAAAGAGAAATCGAGCAATTGGGATACAATGAAGACGATTATATGCTCAGCGGGATCAATGCTGTGCAAAGTCCGATTACCTTTCTATACCAACAATTCAGTAAGAAGGAGCAGTCGAAACGTCTGGCGGCTCAACTGGAAAATGCTGACCGGAAAAGAGAACTCTTAAAGGAATTATTTCAACATTATGTCGATTATGACATCATCACCCTCAACAACGACGATTTTGACCACTTCATTGACTATCTGAATGTTTCCGATGAGTTTCTCAAAACCAGCAGTCAGTATGATTTTTTGATCTATGTAAAGGATCGATTCAAGGACTACAAAATTCAAGTGCGGCAGAAAAAGCTTTTGAAAGGAGACGACTATAACTACGACAAAGACTGAATACAATGGTCAATTGACAATTATAAATTATAGGGTACTTCTAATAACCTCGTGAACAAATATACCGAAATGGTATTGACAAGAGAGGTATCGAATTTGCAATTTTGAGACAAATTCAACTACATGAAGGACCATCTTTTTTCTAATGAATTCCGACTTGAAGATTTGACAA
>JANOVT010000217.1:0-7408 GCA_031417525.1 Flavobacteriales bacterium
CCATAAGTCGTGTATGTTTTGCTTACAGGGTCTAAAATTATCAAACTGCAAACACAGCAACATGAACAGATGATATTTTATATCCGACTGCCTATTTACGGTTCAAACATCTGTAATGTGAAAACAACTATAAACGCGACCTTTTGCTGGTGTACTTTTATTGCAGAATTTTACCTTCATAATTTGAAGGGATATTTCAAATTATGACGCCACCACCGGAAGAAACAACGAGATCAGCTAAATCAGGATTAGGTCCTGGTTCACTCGTGCACATAGGTGACAAAAGTGAACTCCCAGTCAAAATTCGTGTCATTGACTACGATCATCAGAAAGTAGATGAAATGGCGATTGGGGAATTGGATCAATGCAATATTCTCAGGGATTCATTAAGCGTGTCATGGGTCGATATCGATGGAATACATGATGCACATGTGATTGAGGAGATTGGTAAAAAATTCGGAATACATGTATTGGTGCTGGAAGACATCATGAACAGCACGAGCAGACCAAAAGTGGAGTTCTTTGATAGTTACATGTTCATTACATTGAAGATGCTCGAACTTGAAGCTGACAATAAATCGCTCAATGTTGAACAGCTCTCGTTAATTGTTGGTGAAAAATACCTGATCATGTTTCAGGAGCATCCCGGTGATAGTTTCAATCCGATCAGAGAAAGGATAAGGTCAGCGAAAGGCAAAGTGCGGAGCAAGGATGCCTACTATCTCGCCTACCTGATTTTGGATACAGTAGTCGACAACTACATTACTGTAAGTGAAAAATTTGCAGAGCAAATCGAAAGCCTTGAAGCAGTCGTGATCAAGCGTCCAAATGAATTTACGCTTCAACGCATTCTCAATCTGCGCAAAGAACTACTCGATTTCAAGCGGAGTATCGATCCATTGAAAGAAGCGATCAATACAATGACGCGTGAATTGGATGAAGAAATGGCCAAGTATTATCGTGACCTTCATGATCACATCATTTACGAATCAGAAAATCTGGCCATGTACCGCGAGATGATTGTCAACTTGCTTGATTTGTATCACAGCAATCTCGGAATGCGAATGAACCAAGTGATTAAAGTACTGACCATCATTACCACGATTTTTGTACCGCTGACTTTTATTGTCGGAGTGTATGGAATGAACTTCGACAATATGCCGGAACTAAGATCAAAGAATGGATACTTCTTTGTTTTAGGAGGCATGTTTATACTGGTTATGGGAATGCTCATCTATTTCAGACGTAAGAGGTGGCTATAAAAAAGCTCAAAACCGATACGAACCCAAAACAGAATTTTCTTCTTTTTCACCCTTCGTAATATCGCTTGCAGTAAGGTCTTTCTTTGCATAAAATTGCAAAACCATTTTTTGGTCTCTCTCATTCATGAAAAATTGCCAATTCGAGCCTGAACACATCTTCATCCGCATCTGATGATTGAATTTATCCGCTGTCTGCAACAGCGCAATTTCCTTGATTCAGACACAAAATCAGATTTACAACATTCATGAAGACAAAATACATCGACCTGGTAGAACAAACATTTGAATGGCCCCAGGAAGAATTCAGACTTGAGAAGGACAATCTCCTATTTCACGACATACCATTAATCGAACTCATTGAGAAATACGGCTCCCCACTCAAATTTACCTATCTGCCGAAAATCAGTCAGAACATTCAACGTGCAAAAGATTGGTTCACCAAGGCGCGTATAGAAGTTGGCTATGAAGGCGATTACCATTATTGTTATTGCACAAAAAGTTCACATTTCAGATATGTTCTGGAAGAAGCACTGAAAAACAACATCCATCTGGAAACGTCTTCGGCTTATGATATTGATCTCATCAGAAGACTAGGAACTTTAGGTAAAATCAAAAAAACACAGCGGATCATTTGTAACGGATTCAAAAAAGAAGAATACGTCAACAAAATTTTCGATCTACATGCAGATGGTTACAAAGACATCATTTCAGTCATTGATAACAAATATGAATTTGAAACATTCGAGCAACTGGTGAGTGAACCGATGAACATCGGAATCCGGATTGCAAGTGAAGAAGAACCTAAGTTTGAGTTTTACACATCACGCCTTGGCATCGGATATAAAGATATTGTGAGGTTTTACAAAAAATCGATACATGAAAATCCGCACCTCAACTTGAAGATGCTGCATTTCTTTATCAATTCGGGCATCAAAGACACATCCTATTATTGGAATGAATTGGTCAAGTGTTTGAAAGTCTATTGCGAACTACGTGAGATCTGTCCGACAGTTGATAGTCTTAACATAGGAGGAGGATTTCCAATCAAAAACTCGCTCGCTTATTCATTCGATTATCAATACATGGTGACGGAAATACTGCGACAAGTAAAAACATCTTGTGAAGATGCAGGCGTTCCTGTTCCACACATTTACACAGAGTTTGGATCGTTCACTGTCGGAGAAAGCGGAGGAGCGCTCTATAAAATCCTTTATCAGAAAGAACAAAATGATCGGGAAAAATGGAATATGATTGATTCATCTTTCATGACCACACTGCCTGATAGTTGGGCTATCAATAAGAAATTCATCATGCTTCCGGTGAATAACTGGAATGAAAATTACGAACGTGTCTTTCTTGGAGGATTGACTTGTGACAGTGATGACTATTACAATTCCGAGCAACACACCAATGCGATCTATATGCCGAAGTACTATCCGGATCAGGACCAGTACATTGGTTTTTTCAATACCGGTGCTTATCAGGATACACTCGGAGGATTTGGCGGAATACACCATTGCCTCATGCCACAGCCACGACACATACTAATTGACAGGGATTCGAAAGGAAAGTTGAAATACAAACTATGGTCTCAAGAACAGAAGCCAAAAGACGTCCTTGAAATTTTAGGTTATTACGACGAAAAATAATGAACGAATAATTCAAAGGAATTTCAGGCTTTTCGCAACCAATTACTGAATTGGTTATCGCTTGTTGTACCAATCTAGTAGAACAGAAGATTCTATATCGTAAAATCCGAATTCAGCATCTGCCACTCCATTATTGAGAAGATAAACAGCCGGGAAATCGGGGCCAGCTACTTTGATCATGAGATGCAACGAATGTATTAAGCTGTATGGCGTTTGTTCAACATGGGCTTCATCAAGAAAAGACTGCAGTTCTTCTTGTTCTCCGCATATTACAAAATAAATAGGGAGCTCCGGATTCGATCGTTTGATTGCTTCCAGTCGCGCTGCTGTAAGCCGACAATGACTGCATTTCAGTAACAGGAACGCAACGATTTTTTTTCCACTTTGAAGATCGAATTCAGGTGACTCATGATTTGCGTATAACCTTTCCAGTGGAATCATCACCTTTTCACCCGTATCAGTATTGACTTTTTGTGGGAAGAACACCGGATTAAGTATAAAAGGCAATGCGGTGCCAAGTAGCAAGAGAATGATAATAGCAGCTTTTCTGTATGGAAATATCCATGACGACTGATTTTTCCAAAGAACAAATGTCAGAAGGCCCAACAGAATGTTCTTAAAAATTCCCTCCAGTGGCGTCAAGACAATAGCATTTCCAAAACATCCGCAGTTGCCTGAGTTGCCTTCGACCAAAAGAATAATGACAAGATAAACGGAGTAGACCAACAACATGAGGAAAGACACGGCGAGAAAAAGTCGATCCCAAAGCATAAAAAGTATACCACCTGCGATGATAAATTCCGAACCAATCAACCAACGAGACTCGAAAACAATGGTGGACTCAAGACCCAGATGGTGCAACAAGAGGTCATTTTCAAAAAACTCAATAGGATAAAGCTTGAGAACTCCGGAGGCAATAAAAGCACCAGCCAGGACAATTCTACAAAACCAGCATAAAAGGACAGAAATGCGCATTCGGAAAAATAAAAAAGGGCCATCCTTTAGATGGCCCTGCTTTCCAATATGGAAAAATTATTTCTTAACTGCTTCACAGCTCAAACCTGTTCCGGTGTAAGTTGAAGAAGTACAAGTGTCTTCAGCATCTTTCTTAGTTGCTTTGAAAGTTGCGCTTTCAGCAGAATAAGAAGCTCCGAGAATTGTTCCTGTGCATTTACAAGCATAATCTTTTTTGCAAGAAGTCAATGAACTAACCATTGCTACTACTGCAAGAAGTAAAACTACTTTTTTCATAATGTTAATTTTTTTTTGTGTTTTTGGAGGCGCAAATATAAACGAAACTTTCATCTAACCAAATTAGTAGCTTTTTAACCCTTGATTTTTGACGAAAAGGTTCTATCTCCCGCACGAAGGATGTTTCAAAGTCTACTTTTACACCAGATACTTTAAAAATCAAGTCGCAAAAAATGAAGGTAATACCCTTATTAACAGGCATTTGCTACGGAGTATTATCAATATTGATTGTGTTGTTTCATAATGAATATGTGATCTTTTTCCAGCAATATTCCCTCCCATCGAATCTTGCATTCACATTATTCCGGCTGATTTTAGTCTTTTGTATTGTGGAATCGATCAGGTTGATTGTGATTGCGACATACAAACCACAGGCTGGAGCCAGACGCGATAATTTCACAATCGGTGTTTCCCACCTGGCTCGGGTTACCTATTTCCTGATGGTGGTTGTGCTTCTTTTGTCACTCTTCAACATCACCGTCAAAGAAGCCATAACCACTTTGAGTTTCATTGCCGCGGCAGTGGTACTCATAACAAAAGACTACATCTCTAACCTCATCAATGGTATGTACCTCACGTTCGCCAAGGTGGTGAATATTGGTGATACAGTTGAAATTGCAGATTCCAAAGGCAAAATTTTGGATATCACGCTCACCAATGTTCATTTGCTGAATGATGACGACGACATTATTTACATCCCTAATAACAAAGTGTTTAGCAATGAAATTATCAATTACACACGAAGGCAGCTGAAAAAAAGCAATGTTGATTTTGAAATTGATATCAGCTATGTGCCAACAGCAGAGTCGCTTGAGAATTCGATCCTTGCTTCACTAGGTGAATTGAGCAACTTGATCCAACCGGAAAGCGCCATACTTAAAGTACAATCCATCAAGCAGGAATACACAGCATTCAAGTTTCAATACGTGTTATTGGATCCGCTGAACAAGGAACATGACAAAAAGGTAAAAAGGCATGTGATCAGATTTATCGTACAACGCATCACAGAATTGCGTGAAAAGTCATCAGAATGATTGTAATTGTTCTATGTAAACTGATTGAAAAAGTGGACAATTCGAAAAACTTCTCACCAACGGCAAATTATTTTTCAGAATAGGAAATCATTTTTTCATTTTTGCTGCCTGAATTAATGCCTGCGCAAAGTTTACATTCGTTCAGCACAGAACAAATATGGCAAAATACAATTCGATAAGACAATTCATGCAGGAAAACTACCTGCATTTCAATTCCGCTGCAATGGTAGACGCAGCAAAAGGATATGAAACCCACCTTGCAGAAGGAGGGAAAATGATGATTACTCTGGCCGGAGCTATGTCAACAGCCGAGATGGGTATTTCACTTGCTGAAATTATTCGTCAGGGAAAAGTTGACATCATTTCGTGCACTGGAGCAAATCTGGAAGAAGATCTGATGAACCTGGTGGCCCATAATCACTATGAAAGAGTTCCAAATTACCGTGACCTCACTCCTGAACAGGAATGGGGCTTGCTTGAACGGGGTCTCAATCGTGTAACGGATACGTGTATACCTGAGGAAGAAGCATTTCGTAGGTTACAAAAACATGTGTATGCATTGTGGAAAGATGCAGAAACAAAAGGTGAACGATATTTCCCGCATGAATTCATGTACAAGATGCTCAACAGTGGAGTTCTTGAACAATACTATCAGATTGATCCAAAAAACTCCTGGATGTTGGCAGCTGCAGAGCGTAACTTACCGATCATTGTTCCGGGCTGGGAAGACAGCACCATGGGCAATATTTTCGCCAGTTACTGTATAAAAGGCGAATTGAAACCGACGACTATGAAAAGCGGGATCGAGTATATGACCTGGCTAGCTAAGTGGTACACCGAAAATTCAGCAGGCAAAGGAGTCGGATTCTTCCAGATTGGTGGAGGCATAGCCGGAGATTTTCCGATTTGTGTCGTTCCGATGCTTTATCAAGACATGGAAATGCATGACATACCTTTCTGGAGTTATTTCTGTCAGATCAGCGATAGTACAACAAGTTACGGCAGTTATAGCGGCGCAGTGCCTAATGAAAAGATCACCTGGGGCAAGCTGGATATTCATACTCCAAAATTTATTATCGAAAGTGATGCAACAATTGTTGCGCCCCTCATCTTTGCATGGCTATTAAATCACTAATATTCGCAAAAATTTAAGCGTTCAAAAAATGGCGGCACCATTAAAAAGAGTTATCAAAGATTACAATACTCTGTCACAGGAACATATTGATCTCATCAATGAGCATTTCCCTAATGGATTTGAAAATGACAATCTGGTTTCGTTTGTAACACCCAAAGGCCAATTCATCAAGGCATTGGAGGTTCGCACCAAGGATACCATTTACTTGTTCAAAATCGATAAGAACATGAAAGTTGATGATGAGGAAAATCAAGAAAATGAAGGCGCAGCGATGTCTGAATTTGAAAGTTTCAAAGGCTCAGATACAGAGGATGCGGAATTGGATGACATGGATGATGATACAGACGACGATGTAGATGCGGATGTCGCAGAAGAGGCGGGCGACGAAGACGAAGATTGAGTATTCCTGTTTACCAATAATATTTTAAGGAGCCGCTCAAATCTTTCGGGCGGCTTTTATTTTTTGTAAATGAAAGCGTCGCTTCGAGAATTATTTGCAGCAATCTTCAAATGTTTTGAAGCGGTAGGTTTTATTTCAAAGCATGGACTTGCTCATTTTTTTCTCTATCCAATAATTCTTTCGATCCTTTTGTCTATGGGAGCGGTTGCATTTTTTAAACATGCAGCAAAGTATCTCATGCACTTCATCACACCTTATTTTCACTACACACCGTTGGATGGAAGTTTTTGGCAAAACACAAAAGCTGTTGTGTCTGACATTGGGATGTATGCAACCGCCTTTCTGATATTTTTACTCGGATGGTACTTGTTCACCAAAATCAAGAAGTACGTTGTGCTGGCCTTGATGTCGCCGATTCTAGCGATGTTAAGTGAAAAAACCGAACAAATTCTGACGCAAAAAGAATGTCCATTTGACCGAAAAAAATTCATTTTGGATCTTTTACGTGGAATAGTTATCGCTTTCAGAAATCTTATGATGGAAGTTTTATTGTCGTTGATTTTGTGGTCTGCAGTCATATATATCTCGATCGCTTTACCCCCACTGAGTTTTCTTTTGGCACCAGCATCAGCAGTTCTATCATTTGCAATTGGTGCTTATTTTTTTGGTTTTTCAAC
>JANOVT010000218.1:0-17794 GCA_031417525.1 Flavobacteriales bacterium
CGAAATTGATTATCCAGTTTTACTACACTATCTAATTTATAAGTTGTGTTTACCGGTTTGTCGGTTTGTTTTAATGCAGCTAAAACATTACCAGTAGTTCCGGTTACTTGTCTGTCTGTATATCTGCTTGCCCAGGTATTCAAGGCAGAACCATTTTGTTTGAAGATGGCCCAAAATAAAATAACTACTGCAAAAATAGAAAGCATGGCTCCCATTGCCGGCCGTTCATCTTTACTGCTTCTTAATAATAAGACTCCATAAAATATTAATACAGGTATGCAGGCAAATATGAATGCATCAGTAGAATTAGAATCAAAAATAAATCCATCTTTTCCCTTAATAAACCACCCTATTACCCCAAAGATGATAGAAGGAAATATTACCAATGCTAATATTTTCCAAAGTGGCATATCGCCGGGTTGCAATGGTTTTCTTACATCATATTGCTTGTAATGTTTTGTGCCGGTGATAAAAGTAATAACTCCGATAAACATACCTACACCGGCTGCGGCAAATGCAGCACCCCATCCTATAGTAGTATAAAGTGCAGCACCAAAAAAATTACAAACAAAGGCGCCAATATTAATGCCCATGTAAAAAATATTATAGCCTTCATCTTTTTGTTGCATGTACTGCGGTGTTGAATACACATTTCCCAGCAGGGTAGAAATATTTGGTTTGAAAAATCCATTACCGAGAATAATGAATAACAAAGCGAGATAAAAAGTAGTTGTGCTATGGATCGACAAGCAGAAATAACCGGTTGCCATCATCAATCCACCGAATATGATGGATTTGCGATAACCTAAAATTCTGTCTGCTATAAGTCCGCCGATAAAGGGCGTCAGGTAAACAAGACCAAGATAAGTACCATAAATATCAGATTTTTTGCCGGAATCAAATCCCATTCCGCCATTGTTCCAGCCATCCAGCATGTACAATGAAAAAATTCCGAGCATCAGGTAATAGCCAAACCTTTCCCACATTTCTGTGAAAAATAGAATGTACAGCCCTTTTGGGTGTTTTGCAGACGATGTAGTTTTTCCTTCCATAGATGAGATGTTGTGTTGATTGAATAGGTTTGAATTTGGGTCGCGGCCAAACCTACAATAAATTTTGCTTAAAGTTACATCTGATACTGAAGGCATAATGCCGGTTTACATCTTTGAAAATCTCTTAGTTACTAATCACCGTGTCTGCTCATCTACAATCTGGATCGTGCAGATGCCTTCAATTGAGATCCATTATTAAGTGATTCAAAAACTCAACTGAAGTTTTCAGAAGAGATTACCTGAATAGGAATTGGTGAATCGCATTCATGGTTCATCAAAAGTGATTGGCAGTTTGGTCGAAAATGAAGAACCGATTTTATGGAACCGAAAATTCAGTTCCTCACTATCGGTTCCGTTTTTAGAAATTAGATTGAATAAGCTGGTGAACTCCATGAAAATGGAGTTTTGAAGTTTGAAGAATACAGGTCAATTAGAAATCAAGACTTGAGTTTAATGAGCGCAACATCGTACACACGCTTCATACCTTCTTCGATAGAAATTTTCGCTTTCCACCCGAGTTTTTCCTCAACGAAACTCATGTCGCAATAGCGCGAAAAAACACCAACAGGTTTATCCAGTAATGGTTTGATTTCAGGATGGTAACCGGCAATTTTACAAAATACCTCAATGATTTCGCGGAAGCTTGTCAATTTTCCCATACCGATATTTATGGCAGTGCCATCATGGATGTGATCCATCGCCAGCAGGATGCAATCGATCACATCATCAATGTGAACGAAATCGCGCCCCTGATGACCACTTCCCCAAACTTCAAACGGATCTTCCTTTTTAGCAGCACGAGCTGCTATCGCCGGAACAGGGTAGGTGAGGTCCTGATCTTCTCCGTATCCACTGAATGGACGAATGCAGGTGACTTTGAGACCATAATGTTTGGCTGCAATTTTCGCCAAAAATTCTCCAGTAAGTTTGGTCCAGCCATACGTCATGTCTGGTTGTCCCATGCGTTTAAAATCAATGTCGCTTTCTTTCAGTTGAATGGTGTTGCTTTCTGTTTGAAGATCGATCGGATAGGCAGCACTGCTGCTTGGGTAAAGAAGTCTTTCAGGTTTGTACCGACATGCCCAATAAAATATTTCCGCATCTATTGCCAAATCCAGCGCAACAGCCATCGGATCGCCATCAATCATGGCTCGTCCTCCAACAATGGCAGCGAAGTGAAAGACATCATTCAGATGTCCTGTTGTAAAATTGAATTTATCTGCGAAGTAGTTTTCATTGCTGCCCAACTCGCGAATGACATCCCGTGCATCTCCTTGAATAAAAAGCAAGCGGTCGTTGTTATATGTAGCAAAGTTTTCTCCGAAATTTCCCTTTTCTGCATCCAGCCACGTGTCCGGATGAGTACCCACCATCAGATTATCAATAAAGACAATTTTGTCTTGCGTTGTAGCGTAAAGTCGCTTGACCATGTTGCGGCCAACGAATCCGCAGCCTCCGGTTACCAGGTGTGTCTTCATAGGTTTGATTGGGGGTTAAAATTAAGGGAGGATGAGCCAAAGAGCCAAAGAGGTATTAGGGAATAGCAACGCATCTCAGTCCCTATTTTCCTCTTTGGCTCATTGGCTCCTCAAAAAGAAACCGCCTCAGATTGAGGCGGCTTCAGGCTAATTAAGGTTCGTCAGCTTTGTCTGACGCATGTTTTTATTTCTCTACTATGATTGTTTTAGACTCTTGAAAACCATTTTGCACAAGAACAGCTTTGTATGTGCCAGCGGCGAGTTCCTGTTTCAATGTTACTCTGTTGCCTGGCAAAACTGCATCTGCAGAAATACTGTGTGAGGCTACTAATTTGCCTGTCATGTCAATGATGTCAATTCTGGTTGCCAGTTCTTTAACATCAAGATTTCTGAATTGAACATTCAGAATGTTGTCGCGAAGTGGGTTCGGAAACACTTCCCAGGCGCTTTCGTTTTCTACTTTGCTAATGACGGCTGAATTGGATTGTGCAACTTCAGGTGTGTATTGGCAAGTGCCATCGTTGAAGGTAGCTTCAGCGTTGTAGTTGCTCGCTTTGGAATCCATACAACCGAAAGTTTGCGCATTGGAAGTTGAAAATGTCAATCCATCTGCACGCCATGCAACATTTGGAGCAGTCCAACCTTGAACATTCATGGTTCCTGTTGCGATGCCCGTTGTGGTAAGTTGTCCGATAAGAACGAGGTGATTTGCATCCTGATTACATTTTTCATCTGTAGGAAGCAGAAACCAACCACCGTTGTTAGCGTTGATTGAACCACCGGTATTAAATTCGGAAAAATCAACTCCGAGGTCCCACATGTCATTACCAGCATTGTCTGCATATCCTACCGTAATCCAAGAATCAAATTTTGCGCTTGCATCAAATTCTGTTAGTGAAGCATTCATCGATGCTGCGCTATATCCTGCATACTGATGCTGATAGAATGATGCTGTGCTGTTTATTGTCAGCGGGTTTGTCTGATCACCAAAAATGATGTGAAGACTATGATCACTGGTTGGCATTTGAGCATAAATTCTAAAAGTATTGCCCGGCACGGCTCCTTTATTGTCCAAACGCTCCACGATCAACTGAACGTCTGTTGCATACATGGAAAAACTCATTGCGAAAACGCTGAATAGTAAAAGTGACTTTTTCATTTTATTTTTTGCTTTTGGTTGATGTCTGAAATAGTAATTGTTTCCACAAGTGTATGGAGAATTTTTTAATGTCGATACCATGCACCCGATATTTTATTCACCATTGTTTTCAAGATGGAGGTATGCTGACTGAATCAATTTCACACTTCAAAATGTATTTATGTTTTTTTTTAGATTGTAAATAGGTTACAACCTGCAGTTTCTTCTTTGTCAAAAATTAAAACACAATGGCAATTCTCAATTTATCCCTTGCCGGTAGCGCACTGGCTTCACCAATCCTTCACAATGCGTCATCAGCCTTTGTTGATATTCTGAAGCGGCATCGTTTCGCTGAAGTCACCGGACCCGACGGCATGTATACTAACTATCAGAGAGGCAAAAACTATTTTTTGCGCAAGCATGGCCAATGCACTGTAAATCTGCTCAAAGATGGCAGAGTGCATGTATTACATGGCCCGATAGCCCTCTGGAATCTGCATGATTTTCTTGGTAATGATGAATTGCAAGTCTTGATTGCTTTTGCAACATTGTGTGAAGAACATCAGGAGTTGATGCGTAACTACATGGGGCCTCGTTGCTCGAAGTATTCAGATGTGATGCGCCAGATGCCCGTTTTTCACGTCGACTGGAAAACAGAATTTCTACGTGCTTTCAGCATAGTAGATATTTGAGTTCATAAGAAATTCGAAAAAGCCGGACGATGTTTCAACGTCCGGCTTTTTCATTCTTGATTCTTGTTCGCCCACAATTTGACAGACGTCACCTTCACCCAGCCTCAATTGGTGACTTCGGTTAGTTCCGCAGTTGGCTATTCCCATATACATTGCGGCGTGAAAAAGAACGCAGTCCAATTTTTGTTCCTGATGCTGGCCATTTCCTGCGGGAAAAAGGTTGAAACCATTCAGCCGACTTTCGGTGAAATCACCGAGTCAGTGTATGCATCAGGTCGGGTGAAAGCTGACGAACAATATAATGTTTTTCCAACTGTCACCGGTATACTAAAAAGCATTCAAGTAGAGGCAGGAGATACAGTGAATGCAGGTGACACTCTATTCGTCATTGACAACATGGTGTCACAATTAAACAGTGAGAGTATGCTTACCACTCTCGAGCTTTCAAGAGAAAACAATAGTAGCGGTTCCGATAAATTATATGAAATGGAATTAGCGGTCAACCAGGCCTTCGAACGTTACCAACTCGATTCGTCACTTTATGCACGACAGAAAAAATTATGGGATCAGGGAATTGGAGCTAAAGTGGATTTCGAGCAGCGAGAGTTGGGTTTCAAGAATTCAAAAATGTCTTACGAAAGTGCTCAGGCACGTTTTGGACAGGTAAAAACCCAACTCAAGAGTGATCTACGAAAGGCAGAAATTGGTTATGACCTTTCTAAAAAAGGCGTGAATGACTTTGTGCTCAGAAGTGAAATTACCGGGCGCGTGTTCGATGTTTTGAAGGAAAAAAACGAACTTGTCACTCCTCAGAGTGCATTGGCTGTGATTGGAAAAAGTAATGCCTTCATCATCGAATTACAAGTAGACGAATATGACATAAGCAGAATCATGATTGATCAAAAGGTGCTTGTCACCATGGATAGTCATCAGGGCGAATTGTTCGAAGCCATGATAGTGCGAATTAATCCTATCATGAATGATAAAACGCGCACATTTACGGTGGAGGCAAAATTCAAGGAAGCGCCTAAAAATTTGTTCCCCAATCTCACCGTCGAAGGAAATATCGTTCTGCATGTGAAACAAAATGCGCTTACGATTCCTCGGAAATTTCTAGAAGAAGGCAAATACGTTTATGTGAAGAAGGATGAGCGCAGAGAGGTTAAAATCGGATTGAGTGACTATCAAAAGGCAGAAATAGTGGAGGGTTTGGATAGCTCGCAGACAATCTACCTTCCACCAGCAAAATGATCAAGAGCCTGAATTTGAGCATTTCTATTGGCCTTCTGCGAGCAAGGATGAAACAATCTATCGTGGCTGCGGCGGGAGTTACTTTCGGAATTGCGATGTTCATCACGTTGATCAGCTTTATGACAGGCTTAAATCAGATGCTGGATGGTTTGATCATTAACCGCACAGCTCATGTTAGGCTTTATAACGAAATAAAACCTGCGGATCGCCAACCGATCGAGCAAGCTCCGGAATTTAATGGTGCACAACACTTTATTAGATCTATTCAACCCAGAGAACATGGCAAGGAAATTTACAATGCGGTGAGCATAATAGATGCTATCAGACAAGACAATAGGGTAACAGGCGTTGCTCCAAAACTCTCATCTCCTGTCTTTTTTCATGCCGGCACTATCGAAATCGCCGGTGTGATCAATGGAATTGAGGTAGACGTTGAAGACAGGCTTTTTGCATTCAGTGATAATGTTGTTGATGGCAAAGCGCATGACATGGAAACCTTAAACAATAGCATCTTCATCGGAAAAGGTTTAGCGAATAAAATGATGGTGCAGATTGGCGACATGGTAGGCGTTTCAACTACTCAGGGCGAATCCGTTTCCATGAAAATAGTGGGGATATTTCAGGTAGGTCTGGCGGATTTTGACGATACTCAAAGCTATACATCCATTTCCACAGCTCAAAAGCTGATAGGAAAACCGGCAGGTTACATCACAGACATTCAGATCAAGTTGAAGGATATTGCATTAGCACCTGAAGTGGCGAAAGAATACAATAAACTATTTCGCGTGGATGCAGTCGATATTCAAACCGCTAATGCCCAATTCGAAACAGGAAGTGGTGTTAGATCCACCATTTCATTTTCAGTGGGAATCACCTTGTTGATAGTGGCCGGATTCGGGATCTATAATATTTTGAACATGATGATTTACGAAAAAATGGACTCCATTGCCATTATGAAAGCCACCGGATTTTCCGGAAAAGATGTGAAACGAATTTTCCTGAATATTTCGCTGATAATCGGCGCTGTTGGCGGTTTTTTTGGATTAACACTCGGATATATTCTTTCTGTTGTTGTCGATAATATTCCTTTCATCACGGCTGCACTGCCAAAAATCGACACCTTTCCTGTTAATTACAATCCTATTTATTATATCATCGGAATTTCATTCGCTCTCATGACCACCTACATCGCAGGGCTTTTTCCGGCCAGAAAAGCAGCAGGTATTGATCCAGTCATTATAATCCGTGGAAAATGATGGAAAAAACGACTGTCCTCGAAACTCGTGGAATCAATAAGTATTTTTATGATCCAGTGAAATTTCGTGTGTTGAATGATGTCACATTCAATATCAATCGGGGCGATTTTGTTTCGATCATAGGTAAATCAGGTTGTGGAAAAAGCACGCTTCTTTACATTCTCAGTACGATGGATACTGAATTTGAAGGCGAACTGATGCTTGATGGAATATCATTGACGAAAAGGACGAATGAAGAATTATCTGCAGTGAGAAACGAAAAAATCGGATTCGTTTTTCAATTCCATTATTTATTGGCTGAATTCAACGTATTGCGGAACGTGATGATTCCTGGATTGAAACTTGGCAAATACAGCGCACAAGAAGTTGAACAAAGGGCCATGGAACGATTGAAAAGATTAGGAGTCGATGATCAGGCATTAAAAAGACCTTCGCAACTGAGTGGAGGTCAGAAGCAACGTGTTGCCATAGCGCGTGCGCTTATCAATGATCCACTCATCATCATGGGCGATGAACCAACTGGCAATCTGGATAAACTCAACAGCGATCTGGTTTTCGATATTTTCGATCAGTTGGCGCATGAAATGAAGCAGACGATGCTCATCGTCACGCACGACCAGGAATTTGCATCTAAAACGGATCGGATCATCGAAATGCAGGACGGTTCAATCATTTCATAAATCATTTACACCAGTTTGTTTCAAAAGTGATTTTTCATGAACTTTTGAATACAGGATCCAAGGCAAATCTTACATTTGGATGAATTGTACATGTAAGACATGAGTCGTTTTCTTCAATATGGATGGGTTCTTTTTCTGATTGTGTTGTGCAATCATCATTGTGATGCACAGAAAAAAATCAACGGCTGCATCACTGATCAGAATACAGGCAAGGCAGTTCCATATGTTATAGTTCAAGAAGTGGATGGAACACGAGGCGAAGTTTCTGATGATGCCGGTTGTTTCACCATATCAGTGGATCAACTTCCTGTTACGTTGTCATTTCAGCTATTGGGTTATGAGACAAAAACTATTCTGTTTTTGGATGAAAAAACCAATACCATACAACTAGAGCCATCAAATGTGTTGCTGAATGAGATGACCATCTCGGCCTCAGGTGCTCATCGTTTGGCAGGCAATGTTAAACGGAGTATTTGGGACTACTGCTGGTTTGATGGCCAGATTTTGCTTTGTGAATATGGGTATACACTGTCGGATTCACGTGTGATTCTGATGTCTGAAGAAGGCGATACTTTAGCCATTGCTGAAACACCTGATCGGCCAACTGGAATGTTCAATGATTGCACAGGTGCGGCATATTTGGTTTCACGAGACAGTCTCTGGCAGTGTTATCGGGAAGGAAAAAGTCTGCGATTTTTTCCAACGGAATCGGCTGAACTGGTTGACAAAGTATTAAAATATTGTGTAGGTCAGAATGAGCAGTCGATCTATTTCGCTATACCCGCTGGAAAAGAATTTCGAATTGGAGACGATAACATGGCCTTCAATTATCCTACTAATAATGATCGGATGAATTATTATATTTTCGATCGACAGTCAGAAAAATTGCAACTTATAAAAAGTGTAGCAGATGAATTTACAATTGCTCTAAAAAATGATGAAGTAGCTTATGGAAACGGACCACAGCCTTCTTTGCGCACCAGCAGCCCATATTCTGTTGCAGCATCGAAATTGTTTTTTTACACCATCATGTGTCGCGAAATTGATGCGCCAATGTTTTACATCGATGATTCACTTTACATCTTCAATTATGTGTCAGGTTATATCGAAAAAATGGATAGTCAAGGAATAGGAACCGGAAAAACTGAAGTGAAATATCATCTGGACAAAGATTATAATCGGCTTACCATTTTAGATGAAGAGAAAAAAAACATCTACCTGCTCTATGAAAGTAAAGGAATGGTGACACTGCATTTGCTGGATTTACAAAACTGTGTATCACAATTATCAATCAGCATACCTCACATTTTCCCTGAACATATTACGGTTGCAGGAAACTACATCTATTACCTCTGCAGAGATGAACGTGTCAAAGAAGCACGGGTATTGAACAAGTTAAAAATAAAATAAAAAGACAGGAACCCTGGAGTCCCTGTCTTTTTCATCATCATTTACTAAACCAAATCAAGCCAGTTCTTCATCAAGAACGTGCCTGTGTTCTTCAATAACAGCATCCTGAACATTTTGCGGAACAGGTTGATATTCTGAAAACTTCGACGTAAAAGAAGCTTTACCTTGAGTAAGCGATCTCAAAGTCGTAGTGTATTTAAAAATTTCAGATTGCGGAACCTTCGCATTGATTTTGGTGTTTTGCCCAATGCTGTCGATACCAATAATAACTGCTCTTCTTGATTGAAGATCGGTCATCACCTCACCGGTGAGATCGTTCGGAACAGTGATTTCCAATTCCTGAATTGGTTCCATCAATTTGGGCATGGCATTGTGAAATGCTTCACGAAATGCATACTGCGCGGCGATCTGGAATGAAATGTCATTGCTATCAACATCATGCATTTTGCCATCATACAGCATCACCCGAATGTCTCGCACATAACTACCAGTCAATGGGCCTTGTTCCATTTTTTTCATGATGCCTTTCAAAACAGAAGGAATAAATCGAGCTTCAATCACGCCACCAACGATGCAATTATAGAAGACGAGTTTACCACCCCAATCCAAATCCACCACCTCTTTATTTCGTATTGAAAAGCCCGTCGGTTCATCCATGCCATCATAGTATGGTTCAATACGAATATGAACTTCACCAAATTGACCTGAGCCTCCGCTCTGTTTTTTATGTCGGTAGGTGGAGTTGGCCGGTCTTTGAATCGTTTCTCTGTACGGAATTTTTGGACGATCAAAACTCACATCCATTCCGTAGACTTTTTCAAGCGTCCATTTAGTCGTTGCAAGATGTAATTCACCCTGGCAATGAAGTAACAACTGCTTCAGCTCTTTGCTTTGTTCATATTGCACAGTTGGGTCTTGTTCGTGAATTTTTCTCAGAACTTCACCCAATCTTTCATCATCCTTTTTATTATTTGCCTTGATCACCACGGTGAGGCGCGGAGTAGGGAAGGCGATAGGCTGTATTTTCAGATCAGTGTTCAGCGCATGCAGTGTTTGATTCGTTTCTGTATTCTTAAGTTTTAATGTAGCACCGATATCACCTGCTTTTAGCACATCGACAGGATTGCGATTGTGGCCATCCATCACGAATAGTTGATTGATGGTTTCTACAGAATGACTATCACTATTTTTTAATTGTGAGCCCTTTCGCAATTCACCGCTCAGCACTTTGAAGTAAGATAATTTTCCAAGGTTGGGTTCATGTTCAGTTCTGAAAACAAATAGCACGGCCGGGCCATTTACGGAATAAGTGATTTCACGACCATCCTCTGAAATCTCCGGATATAATTCATGCGCAGCTGGTGCCACATTATCGATGAACCCCATAAGTCGACCGCTTCCCATATTTTTTAAAGCAGAAAGGCAAAAAACAGGAAATACTTCGTGGTTGAGCATACCAATGTGAAGTCCTTTTCTCAATTCATCTTCATCGAGATTTCCTTTTTCAAAAAACAATTCCATTAAATGTTCATCATTCTCTGCTGCTTTTTCTACCAAAACATTGTGTAGTTCATCCGCAGTTGCTTTTTCTTCAGCAGGGATTTCCAATTTTTCAGGCTTTCCGCCTTCCGCAGGAAATTTATACATCACCATTTTCAACAAATCGATCATGCAATTGAAGCCATTTCCTGCATTGATCGGATATTGCATCAGCACTGCATTTTTACCGAAATGCTCTTTAATGCTGCTTATGGTCATGTCAAAATCAGCATTCGGATGATCTAGTTGATTGATGGCAAAAATGATCGGCTTGCGAAATCTGTCGACGTGTTGCCACACCAGTTCTGTGCCGACTTCAACTCCATGTTGAGCATTAATAAGCATGACTGCCGTGTCCGCTACACGAAGCGGGGCAATGATTTCACCGATAAAATCATCCAGACCAGGAGTGTCTATGATGTTGATTTTGTAATTGCGCCATTCGGTATGCATCGGAGTGGCATAAACCGAAATACCTCGTTCGTGTTCAAGTTCATGAAAGTCGCTCACAGTGTTCTTTTGTTCGACCGAACCTCTGCGGTTAATGACTTTCGCTTCAAATAACATAGTTTCGGCAAGAGTCGTCTTGCCGCTTTTCGCCCCACCCACCAATACAATATTGCGGATGTGATTTTCATCAAATACTTGCATAGCGTGAAGAATTTTGCATAGGAAAAGAAATTCCCATGCTGGTTAATGAATGAATTGATTAGGGCGCCAGTGTCGACAACGAGGCCTTTGTTGGACGTTATAGGTTATAAGTTTCAGGTAAATTCCAGACAACTTAACTTCTATGTATCCTCACATTCACTACAACAGAAACGCAATTTTCACCAACTTTAAACTGAGAACATACACTCAAAACTTAAACCGAAGAACTTTGGTTTCGTTGGGGGCTTAACGTGCCCGAAAGGTATTTGGAATATTCATAAATTGTTCTCCTCTATGAAAATATTTTGGTAATTCTGCGAAGCTTGTTCTGATCAACATCATACAATTCGCAAACAAATTCCAATGAAAAGATTAGTTTTGACACAAATGATTTCAAAACCAAAACCAGGAAACGGCTGGCTCGACAAATACGTGGCTGAAGTTCCTGAGGAATTCTTGCTGGAAGGCTTCAAAAGACAGACGAATGAGACCCTTGCCCTTTTTTCTTCACTCAATGACGATCAGCTGAACTATAGTTATGCTGAAAATAAATGGACCATCAAAGAGATTATTGTTCATCTACTGGATGTTGAAAGGCTCTTTTGCTATAGGGCATTGGCATTTGCCAGAAAGGACCAGACTCATTTGCCGGCATTCGATGAAGATGAATATGTGAAAAACAGTTTTGCATCTGAAAGAACAAAACAAAGTCTGATGGAAGAGTATATCGTTGTCAGAACCGCCACCGTTGCTCTTTTCGCCAATTTTTCTCCCGAAGCACTGGAATTTCGCGGTATAGCCAATAATATTGATATGAGTGTAAGTGCTATAGGCTTTGCCACACTTGGTCATGAAATACATCATATTGCCGTGATACATTCAAGATACCTCAAACAACAATAAACAGAACAGATAAAATAATTTCATTCATGAAGAATCTTTTTCAAGCAGAATCTGCCAATGAAATCATTTCCAGGATAAATAATTTAACCCATGAAACACAACGCCAGTGGGGAACAATGGATGTTGCACAAATGATGGCACATTGTTCCGCTGCGTTCGAAATTGCGCTTGGTGACAGAAAAAGGCCTCGAGCTTTTATCGGTTATCTTTTTGGTGGTTTGGTGAAAAAGCAATATGTCTACTCAACAAACTACAAACACAATCAGCCAACTGATCCAACCTTTAAAATTGCTGACCAGAGGGATTTTGAGACAGAAAAATCCAGATTGATCGGATTCATTAACAGAATGCAGCAAGGACAAGAATCTGTTGTGACTTCGAATACACATCCATTTTTTGGGAAAATGACACCTGTTGAATGGGCGCAATTGAAATACAACCACATCAACCATCACCTCACTCAATTTGGCGTTTAATTATGAATGCACCACTGCGAATCGCCGGCACACCTATCGCTGAATCAGAATTGATTCTGAGAAATGATGGCAGCCTATATCATTTGGGTATATTACCCCAACACGTGGCCTACAAAGTGATCATTGTTGGAGATCCCGAGCGTGTGCCAGTTATTTCATCCTTGTTCGACTCAATAGAAGTAAAAATTTCAGGCCGTGAATTCGTGGTGCATACCGGCATCTTTCAGAATAAAAGAATAACGGTTTTGTCTTCTGGAATAGGTGTCGACAACATCGACATTGTCATCAACGAATTGGATGCCGCAGTAAATGTTGATATGGCATCTCGTCAACCAAAAAAAGAACTGACATCGCTTGAAATTGTGCGAATCGGAACAAGTGGAGCCATGCATGCCGATATACCTGTTGGTAGTTTTGTGGCATCAACTTTCGCCTTCGGATTAGATGGTGTTCCATACTCATATAATGCGACATTAAATGCGGCCGAACAGGATTTGCACCAGTCGCTGCGTTCTGAATACGAATGGCTGAATTCTAATCCGAATTTTTACTTAGCCGAAGCTTCGGATGAGCTGATAAATAGAATTGCATTTGATTGTGTACGGGGAATCACAGCAACAGCGAATGGATTTTATGGCCCTCAGGGAAGGTCTGTCAGATTGCAATCTGTAATGGAATCACGCATTGAAAAGTATGCTTCTTTCCGCATGAATGATAGTCGCATAACAAATTTCGAAATGGAGTGTTCCGGCATTTATGCGTTGTCTTCCATGTTGGGTCACAAAGCGTTAACCGTATGTGCCATACTGGCCAACCGAGCTACGAAAGAATTTCACAAGAACCCGTCAGCAAGTATTGAAAGCCTTATCAGGCTTGTGTTGCAGCGATTTTAAAACGTTGTTTGTGTATAAGCAGCTAAAAGTGGAGTGTTTCGCGTAACCCACACAGCTAGTTTTGGGTATCAGTTATGGAAAGATCGACACCCACCATGTACAGCAACGAAGTCAACGCCTTGATTACACTCATTGAAGATCCGGATGAGTCTATTTACTCACAGGTACGAAATGAGTTGAGAAATTATGGCGAAGCCATTATTCCGCAGCTAGAGCACTATTGGGAATTAGAAGATTTCGGTCCATTATTTCAAACCCGATTGGAAGAGCTCATTGCAAGCATTCAATACGAAGGAGTTTACAACCGATTGAAAAAATGGAAAAATTCCGAGGATAAAAATTTGCTCGAAGGTGCTTTAATCATCAATCGCTACCAATATCCATCTTATGATGAAGAAGAATTGCGCAGGAATGTTTCTAAAATTCGTCAGGACATCTGGCTCGAGCTGAACGATAACCTGACGGCCTTTGAACAGGTGCGTGTCATCAATCATATTCTTTTTACTCATCACGGTTTTAAAGGCAATCGAGATAATTATCACCAGCCTCAGAATAGTTTTATTGCTGATATGCTGGCATCAAAAAGCGGAAATCCATTATCGCTTAGTTTGCTCTATGCATACCTGGCAAGCAGTCTTGATCTGCCGATTTTTGGAGTGAATCTTCCAAGTCATTTTATTCTTTGTTACCTGGATCATCAGGCGGAGGATGAAGCATTAGGCCTCACAAAAGACGAAGCCGATGTACTTTTCTATATCAACCCTTTCAATGCAGGAGCCATTCTGCAACATGAAGAGATTGATGAGTTTCTGGAAAAACAAAACCTTCCGAGAGACGATCGATTCTACAGGCCTTGCACTAATATGGAAATGATCAGTCGCATGCTCAATAATCTGATTCACGCGTATATATCAACAAGTAACGACGAAAAGGTACGAGAGTTGAAAACGATGCAGTCGCTTTTACTTGAAAAGGAAGACTGAGATCAAAATCGATTTTCATCACCATTTTGATTGGATATAAAAGTTTAAAGCCGGATCAAATAAAATTGTCCGGTTTTTTCGTTTCCTTGTTTTCTAAAGCTATGATGTGTTTGAAGGGGATATGTTAAAAGTTTGGATGGAATGGTTTATCGAATTTGACACAAAGCTTGTTGAGTTCATTTCTGCCCAATTATTTAATATCCGAGATCTAACAACCCTCTGAAATCGTTTAAGATTTTGTTGATGAATTTGAAAGCAATTTTTGTGATCAATGATTGAGACCAACTACAGATGCGATGAATGTAACTGGATTCAATTCAAATTCAATGAGTTGATAATCAGCATAAAGCCAATATTTAAAACCCATAATTTACATTATGTAAAGTAAAGTTTTTAAAGAAAAGCCGGATTCCTCCGGCTTCAACTATTCTTTCTATTTGGCTAATTGTTCCTTCATTTTCTTCTGGCCTTCCATATTGCCGACTCTCACATACGCTTCCATAAGTGCAGTTATAATTTCTTTATCTGCCGGTTTCTCATTATAAGCCTTCTCGAATTGTTCAATCGACTTATTAAAAGTAACGTTCGCTCCTGCAGTACATGCGTCAAATTTGGCTGACTCTCTGGGAGGAATTTTATCGCACTCTTTCAATTGCTCAACTCCTTGGTTGTAATAAGTTGCTCCTAAATTGAACAAAGCGTCGTAATACTTTGGATTCAATTCTACAGCCCGTTTGTATGCCGCTTCCTGATCAGTCACTTTGTTCAACTTTTCATAAGTAGCGCCCAATACAAACCAAATGGTTTCATTATTCGAATCAGCTTTCGTCAAAGCCAGAAGCAATTCGAGCGCCTGATCGTATTTCTGATCACCCAGAAGCATGTTGACTTCACTTCTAAGCAATTCTACATCCTTTGGATATTTTGCTCTAGCTTCAGACAAGACCTTTTTGGCTTCGTCTAGCTTGCCATCTTTGGTATAAAGATCTGCGATGTACATGTATACTGACGGCACATTATATCCGATAGCAGCACTTGCTTTGTACCCCTCGATTGCCTCAGCATTCCTTCCACATTTATCATTGCAAAATGCGGTGTTGAAAATGGCTGCTGAATCTAAAATACTGAATTTTGTGCTGATGTCGTTGGAAATTTTGAAGTGTGTTGCTGCGCTACAGAAGTCACTAGCCTGATACTCAGTACTTGCCTTTTCCAACACAAGACTTTGCAAAGCGCTCAGCGACATGGTGTTTTCATTGATGTATTCTTTTCCGGCATCAATCTCCATAGCTTTAAAAAACGATTCTTTACTCAGATTGATGGCATCCGGGAACATAGGCGCATATTTAGGACTTGAAGCAATATTGAGATAAATGGATCCTCTGTATCTCCAGACTTTTTCCTTCGCTGCAGCTTTCGGATCCTGGATGGCTTTTTCAATGTATTGGGAAGCAACATCATATTCACCGCCCTTGTTTGCATTGTACGCTGACGTTACATCAGGTTGCGCTTGTAAAAGTGTTGCCAGAACGGAAGCAACGATCATCAGACTGAATTTTTTCATTTCGAATTGATTTGACTAATTTGGTTTACAAAAGTAAGTTTCTACGCGATCCCTTTTCAAGTTCCTTGCCAAGTGCTCAAATTGGAATATTTTTTTAGTTTTTAATAAAAAGCCGCAACACCTTGGTGAATGCGGCTTTTAACTTAATGTCATACAATGTTATTCTGGCGCTTCTTCAGTCGTCTCAGTTGCGTCTGAAGTTGAATCTTCATCGCTATCTGTTGTTGGATTGTCATTTTCAGCTTCAATTGCCAACTCTTCCTCGTCTTTCAAGACGGTGCAGACAGAGGCGATTTCATCGCTATTGCGAAGATTGATCAGCTTTACTCCTTGTGTTGCCCGACCAACAACACGCAATTCATCAACACGCAAACGAATCGTAAGACCACTTTTATTAATGATCATAAAATCATGGTCATTGTCCACAGCCTGTATAGAAATGAGAGAACCAGTCTTATCGGTGATATTAATGGTTTTCACACCTTTACCGCCGCGATTTGTAATTCGATAGTCCTCCAATGAAGATCGTTTGCCGAATCCGCGTTCGCTCACTACCAGAATATCTCTATCCGGACTGTCGACGCAAACCATTCCAATCACTTGATTTCCATTGCCTCCAAGACTTACTGCCTTCACACCTTGAGCAGTTCGTCCAACAGCTCTGACGGTCTTTTCATTGAATCGAATCGCCTTACCTTCACTCGTCCCCATGATGATTTCACAGCTTCCGTTGGTCAGTTTTGCTGCCAATAGCTCATCACCTTCTACAATTGTGATTGCATTGATTCCTGAAGAACGTGGTCTTGAATAAGCCTCCAACGAAGTCTTTTTAATTAAACCTTCTTTTGTGCAAAGAATGACGAAGTTGTTTTTGACATACTCTTCGTTCATCAAATCCTTAACTGGTATGTAAGCCAGTAGTTTATCGTCCGGCTCGATTTGAATGAGGTTTTGAATTGCTCTTCCTTTGGAAGCCTTGGCTCCTTCCGGCAGTTCAAATACTCGCATCCAGAAGCAACGACCTTTCATCGTGAAAATCAGGAGCCAGTCGTGATTAGTTGCAGTAAAAATGTGTTCTACAAAGTCTTCCTGACGAGCAACTGTGCCCTTTGCTCCTACGCCACCACGCGATTGTGCACGATATTCGCTGATCAGTGTGCGTTTGATGTAGCCAGCATGTGTGATCGTTACCACCACGTGATCATCCGGAATCATATCCTCGATATTCAGTTCCGCACTGCTATATTCAATCGAAGATCTTCTTTCGTCGCCATATTTTTCAATCAGATGTGCCAGTTCATCTTTGATGATCTGCATTCTGATGGGTTCACTTGCCAAAATCTCTTTCAGCCTGTTTATCAGCTGCATAAGTCCGTCATACTCTTCTCGGATCTTATCACGCTCCAGACCGGTAAGTCTTTGTAAACGCATATCCAGAATTGCTCTGGATTGTATTTCACTTAGACTGAAGTTACTTATCAAACCTTCCCGGGCAATGTCTGGTGTCTGGCTACCGCGGATCAAGGCGATAACTTCATCCAGATGATCGAGAGCAATCAGCAGACCTTCCAGAATATGAGCTCTTTCTTCCGCTTTGCGCAATTCAAACTGAGTCCTTCTAACTACAACCTCATGACGATGGTTCACATAGTGAACGATCATGTCTTTTAGGTTGAGAATAACTGGACGACCACTAACTAACGCTACGTTGTTTATTGAGAATGAAGTTTGTAAAGCGGTATGCTTAAATAGATTATTCAAGACTACATTTGAAATGGCGTCTCTTTTTATTTCATATTCAATACGAATTCCTTCACGTGAACTTAGG
>JANOVT010000219.1:0-1844 GCA_031417525.1 Flavobacteriales bacterium
GTCTTTCAAGCCGTGCTTTCAAATCAGAGGTGAAACCATAATAATAACCGCCATCTTTCTCACTCTGTAGTATGTATACGAAATATGTCATAACGAAGAATGCCCCTTACGGGGCAATTATTCTTATCAGCGGAGAGTCAGGGATTCGAACCCCGGGTACCTTTCAGTACAACAGTTTTCAAGACTGCCGCAATCGACCGCTCTGCCAACTCTCCGCGGCAAATCTAATTTCATTTTCTATTTTTCCAAAAGGAATTCCACTGTTTCCGCAGATTTGAAACTAGTGCGCTGAACAAGAGCAACATAAATTCTCATTTGGATACTACTCTTGTCCTCCAGCACTGCTGTTTCTGATTCTCCGCCTGCCCTTTCTTCCCATCATAATACCCGCGCCAACATTTCAAAAGCAGTCTTCAAACTCGAGAATTTCTGTTGCTTCTGTGCAGAAAGTCCAGAGTAGAATTTTCTGCCTTTGGCTTTGATTGCTTCTTCATACTGTTCCAGTGCTTTGCCCGATTCACTGATCATCGAATATGCTCTTCCGATCCGGTAGTGATCCACTTCGTCGTATTCCTTCAAACTTTTTTGAATGAAAATCAATGCGTCGGTTTTTTTCTCTTTTTCGGCAAAACAATAGGCTTGCTCCACCGGAGCATTGGCATCTGCATAACCCTTTGACAACGCCATTTCATAATACACTTTTGCTTCTGCACAATCTCCGTTTTGGGCTTTCATCTTACTTAATGCGAAAAGTATTTTTCCATCTTGCTCGTCATCTGAATAGTTGAAATTCTGTTGATTCAATTTTCCCAAATAGTGCGAAGCAGAGTCCTTTTGATCCGATAAGTGGAAAGTGTATGCACGCAAAAAATCTGCGAGAAACGGATCTGAAGATTGATTGACATTGGCCAGTTTTTTACCTACCCGAATCATGGAATCGATTTGTTCGACACTCTTGTAATAGCCCGCCAGGTTATCAAATACAGAAATATTTCTGGAATTCAAGTCAAGTTCTTTTTGAAAATAGTAAGCGGGAGTGCGAGTTGCGATATCCTCGGAAGCCGCGAGTTGATATTCAGCCACTTTACCCCGCAACCAATTCAACCGTGGCATATCCGGAGTATAACGAATGGCACTGTCGAGCAATGGCGCACAGTTGATGATCGCTTTGGTATTTCCTGTGGCGAAATAACCGGTCGTTTCCACCATGACCCGGCTAGAAAAAAAACCGAGCTTTTTCAATTTAGCATCACCTATAAGTTCGCGCAAAGCAACTGATTCAACACCCAACTGCCTGATGAGTTCTCTCGCTTCTGTAAGACTCACATTGTAAGCTTTTTCCGCCAACCGCGAGTCTTTAGAGATGGAATCGCCATTCATTACACGTTCAAAATCACGCAGATTGTTCAACAATTCAGCAGAAAGATTTCGTTTCATCACCGACGTAAGCATATTCGTTGAATCTGCAACCGGCATTTTACGATAATAATAATATGCTGATGGAACGACTTCATAATATCCAACCTCCTTTTTCTTCGATGGATCATTCTTCGCTTTCAATGTTGCTTCCAGCTCTTCATCGACTTTTTTCAATTGTAAAAAATTACCGGATTCCATGGACGACTGAAATGCGACATACAATTTGCGGATACTATCACTCATGTGCTCGAGCAACAATTCTTCCGATCCCTTCATGTCGATAGAAGCCAGAAGTCCTGTCTGCTGTGTTGAGCCAAGTGCTGCAATGTCCGGAGTCAATCGCGAAATGACAAAGTCCTTATTGGTGGTTTCTACGATGGGATCCTGTTTGTTGGGATCTGCCGCTTCAGGAACTTTTTCCATCA
>JANOVT010000220.1:0-7898 GCA_031417525.1 Flavobacteriales bacterium
GCAAACAAAACCTTTGGAAAAGGCGATGCTGGCGTTGTTGCGCTGCAAAATATCAATCTAAATATTGAAAATAATAGCAGCGACGGCAAAGCATGCAACGATGACGGACTGGTGCAAGGTATGATTAAAACAGCACAGACCTGTAAAAAGCAGATCCGCGAAGCGATCGTGACATGGTTGGAGGAGACAGCAACGGAAGGGCAGGAATGGTCCAGCGAACTGATATTATTGATCAACGACTAACTCCTGAGGATTTTGCCGAATTGGTGCGAACTCAATTTGGTGAAGCAGGAGTACAAAAACATTTGAAGGGACCCACGACAATTGCGCCACGCCATGTTTCTATTTCCATTGTAGATAATGATGTTCTAAATATTGCAGAATTAAAATCGATGAATTCTGAATATATGGATTGTGATTTCTTACTCAATCAACAAGGCCAATACATCTGCGGTTCTGAAATCGAAAAAATGTCCAAATCAAAATACAATGTTCAAACACCCGATGAACTTGTAGAAAAATTCGGCGCCGACACTCTCCGTATGTATGAAATGTTTTTAGGTCCGGTCGAGCAAAGCAAACCATGGGATACAAAAGGCATCAGCGGTGTACATAATTTTTTACGCAAATTTTGGAGACTCGCACACGACAGCAACAATGTGTTTTCTGTCAGCGACACAGAGCCAACGAAAGCAGAATTAAAAACACTTCACACCGCTATTAAAAAAGTAAGCGAAGATTTGAATCGTTACAGTTGGAATACAGTCGTGAGCACCTTGATGATTTGTGTGAATGAACTCACCGAACAAAAAAGCAACAACCGTCAGGTGATCGAAACGTTGAGTATTCTCATCTCACCTTATGCACCACACTTCGCGGAAGAAATTTGGGAATTGCTTGGTCACAGCACTTCCGTTACCGATGCTGCATGGCCAACATTCAACGAAGAATATTTGAAAGAATCTGAATTCGATTATCCTGTTTCGTTCAATGGAAAAACACGCTTCACCATTTTACTCGGTGTAGAACTTTCACAAGATGAAGTTACAAAAGCAGTGCTTGCTCACGAACAAACTGCCAAATATTTGGAGGGAAAAGAACCGAAAAAAATTATTGTGGTGCCGAAGAGGATTGTTAATGTGGTGGTTTGAGAGTAGGATTGATGGGTTGAAATTCTTATTCAGTTTTTTTCGCTTCGCTCATATTCGACGCAGAGGACGCAAAGGGGCAAAGAACGCAAAGGGGATGGAGTTTTGTGCATTTACTCAAGAGTAGGGAAATTGGATTGTAAACTGTATTCAACGAGCTATGCCATTCAAACAAAACTATTTCTTTTCAATGTTGCTAATCGCAACTTGTTGGCCCACTTTTTCGCTTGCACAGCAAGAATTTCTTCGGGAGCATACTATTTCATGCACAGCATTCACCGGACTGATCATCTACAACAATGCGAATGAGGAACAATTGATCGATCATAATCGACCGATTGAAGTCAAGACGAATGGCCTTGGTATAAAATATCGTGGCCGAATTAAACGGAATTTTCTCTCGGTTGAATCGTATGTCTATACATTTAAAACAAATGTTCGTGGCGGTAAAAACATTGAAGACAGAGGTGATGTTGGTATGGCTGGCCTTTGGACTCATTATGAAGTTTATAACATATGGTGATATTCTGCTGAGTGCACCAGATTAGGAGCACAAGTGAAAATAAATCACGTTTTCGGAAAATTGTCTCACAAAATAATACCACATCTCGACTTCGGTCTTGGCATCGAAAAATCATTAGTCGTCAAAGTTTCTCAAGATTATTTCAAAGAATCTCATCACTATTATGGGCGGACCGGATTTGGAGATGGGAACGGCGGTGTTATTATTCAAGACTTTGATCAAAGATGGATGGACGAATCAAAGACCAGCACAGCTTCACAATATTTTCATCTCAAATCCAATCCAACGACTATCATTTTTGAATTCACAATGTCTGTTGACTATCGAATTGTTGGACCACTCGGTGCAAATTTGTCTGCTGGTTACAGATTCTACGCAAACCCCTTTCCAGGGACCATTGGAAAATATGCCATCGCAAAATTGGCCTTGTTTTCTTGTGGGATCAATTACACTTTCGGAAAAGTCAAAAAGGATAACACCTAGGTTAACTTGCAATCGTCATTAGGGATTATTACTTATCCAAATGCACTGTAGCCACAATGCCAATAAAAAGTCTCTTTATTCTTTTGTTTTTACAATCCATCATCCGGATTCATGCTTGCGATGCGGACACGAATAACACAGAGCTGACTCGAAGAAATGCATTCCGAATAGGAATTGGGTTCAACTATGGTAAATCCAAACTCATGAATGAAAGTCCCGATTACAATCATGAACATGTAAGATTTCCAACACGCTCCTACTTTTTCACCTTTGAGACACCACACAGACATTTGTATATTTCCTTGCGTGGCGGATTAATGAGTTACAACGCGAGTCTAAGCGGCAAGGTTAATACATTCGGAGATGTCGAAGGTCAGGGAACACCTTCCTATGTCATATCAGAGGGCTATGACTATGATTATTCGGAAACCACAACGGACTCCTGGTTTTCAGCCCGACTGCTATATGCGTTTGGACTTAGGGATGAGTACATTCATTTTTCAGTTGGAGTTGGTTGGGGAAAACAGAATACAATTTCTCACAAAGTTGAAACGAACACCAAAACTTCATGGAGACATCGTTATGGTACAACATATGGCGCTCCGCCTGACTATCCAATCATTCATTTCGATAATTGGACCGAAACAACTTCCGTTTATCTGAGCGACACTCATCTCGATCGTAAGAAATACAGAAGGTTTATTGAACTATGTTACAATGCACATATTCAGATCACAAAAAGAACAGAACTCACGCTGGAAATTGCATCCAGATTATTCAAACCGTATTATCACACAACATTGCAGGGTCTCAATATTCTGCGATACAGATATGTTGGTTTGAATTTCACTTTTTCGTTTGGTATGGCAAATCAAAAATGATGAATGTTTAAGCAGTGCATGAAATCACCGTGTTGGATTCAAAGTGATCTTAGCATAATCGAGGTTGCTAGTCATTCGCTTCGCTCATATTCGACGCGAAGAACGCAAGGGGGCAAAGACCGCAAAGGGTTATGGTATATCGAGCAGGGCTATAATTATTCTTCGCCTATCTATTTCTTTGCTTTTGATTCACCTGGCACAATTCCGCTTCGAGAGATATGATCACAATGAAAGTTGAGGTTTTTGTCTCTCAGTAATGTAAAACTCATTGCGTCCTTTGCCCCTTTGCGTCCTCTGCGTCGAATCTGAGCGAAGCGAATCAAAAACCTCGTTGGCATCAAAAAGGATTAACAGCACACGCAACTTCATAAGTCAATTTTGTTTGAAAAGCAATCGTCTGTCATAACGCACAATGCAAAACCTTCCGAACGGGCTATAAGCCATCCTCAGCCGAACTCCAATAAAATGATTCATTAAACCCGAGTTGGCTGCATTTTTGCGCGAATTGAATCCCAACAGGATCTATGGCTTTTCAAACATCACTTCGCACAAAAATCTACCTGTCCATGCTTGCCATGATACTGGTGTCTTTCATCGCGACGTTTCTTGTTTCCATGTATGATCACTATGAACAAAACGACCTCTACAATGAGCAACGTTTTTTTCGCAAAGAAGAATCCATCAAAGCTTCCATGGAATATTTCCTCAATCAGAATGGCGGATACATGCATGGCGATTCACTGGTTGAACATTTCTCTGATAAGATCTGCGAGTTAAGTGATGTACATGATGTCTTTATTGCACTCTTCGATTTGCGCGGCCGCTATCTTCTTTCTTCCAACTTTGTTGAAATGGATTCGCTGTCCATTCCGGAACATGTCAACTACTCCATTCTCAAACAGCTTTCTACCGGTAACAGCCGCGCGGTCATAGACAAAGATTTCAGCAGCGATCAATATGCATTGGCCTACTGGTACTTTTATGATGCTTCCGGAAAGCCCATTCTGGTAACGAATGTGGTGTATGAAAAATCGTATGACAAAATAAGTGAGCTTAAAATTTTCCTGAAAGAAATCAGTCAGCTATACATTCTCTTGTTTATTCTCGCAGCAGTTGTTGCCTATTTGCTTTCGAGGTATATCACCAAATCACTTCAGACAATCACCAAGCGTATTCGCAATGTGAAATTGGGAAAACACAACGAACCCATTGTCTGGCAAGGTACCGATGAAATAGGCGCACTGGTGATGGAATACAATCGCATGTTGGGCGAACTGGAAACCAGCGCTGAAAAACTCGCACAAACAGAACGTGAAAGTGCATGGAGAGAAATGGCACAACAAGTTGCACATGAAATTAAAAATCCGCTGACACCGATGAAATTGCGCATGCAACAGTTGGTGAAGTCGTGGGAAGACGGTGACAAAACATTCGACAGTCGCATCAAAATGTTCAGTCAAAGCATGATCGAACAGATTGACGCACTCTCTCGGATTGCAAACGAGTTCTCGCATTTTGCCAAAATGCCGAAACCGATTTTAGCACCGATCAACATCATCAAACTGACAGAAAGTGTTGTCGATCTATACAAAGAAAAGGAAGGCATTGAGATTTCATTCAGACATCTTTTGGTTAAAAATGAAATACTGATGCTCGATAAAGATCAGACGATTCGGATACTGAACAATCTGATCACGAACGCGATTCAGGCTATTCCTACTGACCGCAATGGTAAAATTGATGTTGCTATCAGGGGCGTGAAGCAAGGCCTGATGCTGAGAATTTCAGATAACGGAACGGGCATAAGTGAGGAACAACGACCAAAAATTTTCATTCCAAGCTTTACCACAAAATCGACCGGCACTGGTTTGGGATTGGTGATGGTTAAAAACATTGTCATTCAGAGTGGTGGACGAGTATTTTTCTGGAGCAAAAAAGACAAAGGCGCTTCTTTCTACCTGATATTTCCACAATAAGAAACCAACCTAAATTCGCGCACCGGTTTCGGAAATTCAATATGAAGCAAGAATTAGAAAAATACTTCGATCGTTTGTGGCCTATTTGTCGGAGCATCACTGGAAATGGACTGCGTGAATCGATGAAGATTCTCAGCGAAATTATTCCATTGGAGTTGACAGAAATACCAACCGGCACCGAAGTTTATGACTGGACCATTCCGAAAGAATGGAATATTCGTGAAGCATACATCATCACTCCTGATGGCAAACGCATTGCAGATTTATCGGTTCATAATCTGCACGTGGTGAACTATTCCATTCCTGTCGATCGCGAAATCAACTTTGATGAACTTCGCAAACACATTCACACCATTCCGGAAATACCGGATGCCATTCCCTACATCACGAGTTATTACAAAGAGAATTGGGGATTTTGTCTGACTCACAACGAATTTCAAACCTTGCCACAATCAGGGACATACCGTGTATTCATTGACAGCTCACTTGAACCCGGAAATCTCACCTATGCGCAAAGTGTATTGAAGGGATCAACGGATGAAGAAGTCATCTTCAGCACGTACTTGTGTCATCCTTCCATGGCCAACAATGAATTGAGTGGACCACTCGCTGCGGCATTTCTATATCAGCAAATTGCAGCCATTCCAAACAGAAGATATACGTACCGTTTTTTATTCGCTCCGGAAACGATTGGCGTCATTGCCTTTCTGGCAAAGCATGGTGAAACACTGAAGAAGAATCTTCGTGCAGGTTATGTGCTGACGTGTTGTGGAGATTCGGGAAATTTTACATATAAAAGATCGAAGCATCGAAGAAGTTTAGCAGATCGTGCTGCAGAACATGTGTTGTTGCATTCGGGACTAACACACTCAGTCATCGAGTTTGCAGTGGGCGGAAGTGACGAGCGACAATTTTGCTCGCCAGGTTTTAATCTGCCCGTTGGCTCATTGATGCGCACGCCGTATCAGCGTTACAAAGAATACCACACTTCACGCGACGATAAAAATTTCATCAGCTTTGAAGCATTGGAAGGAACGGTGAAGATGTATGCGGATGTTGTTAAGCTCATCGAGTTGAATGACAAATACACGAATGTGATTTCGCGTTGTGAACCTCAACTCGGTAAACGAGGTCTTTATCCTTCAAGTATCAATCCTGTTTTCGATCGCGATGCCACACATCGTTTGTTGCATTTCTTAAGTTTTGCGGATGGTAAAATGGATCTCATCGATATTGCTGAATGGAGAAAAGACAGTGCGTTGAAGTATGAAAATATCATTGCAGATTGCAGAAATGCAGGACTTATATAAACTCAAGGAAAATCAGTAAGAATCGCGAATGGAACTAGTACCCTTTTCAGTCATCAATCAGTACCACAAGGAAAGGCTGATTCATCCTTCGAGATATACCGGCGAACGATTTTCATTTTTGAAAATATTTCAGCATGGACTATCATTTGCGTTGACGAAGCAGAATCAGAAGCTCATCAAAAACTACTTAGGTTATCCTTATGCATTTCAGTTATTCGTTTATTACCTCAAAAGTCTCAAGCGAAAAAATCACTCGGGAAAAAAAGCTCTTCGGGAATATGTCATTCTGGATCCGGCGCGTGTGGTGATGGGCAATGACGGCAATTGGCATTCCATTTATTTTGACAAGATCGGGAAAATCATTGGCCGTGAAAATGTGACACTCATCAACATGAAAGATGGAGCCAGCATACCATGTGACTATGAAATTTCGAAGTTCAACAATCCACTTCCGATGCCGGATGCGAATGAGCGAAGCATGTTGAAGGAAATATTAGAAGTACTTCGTAGTTCAAAAAACAGCAAACAATTCACGGATGAAGAGTGGCATCAGGTGAGATCATCCATGCACATTTTCTATGAAGATTTTCGATTTTATTACAACCTCTTCAAAGACCAGCCAACGAAGTGTTTACTCTTCATTTGCCATTATCATAACGAAGGACTCATTGCGGCATTGAAGATGTTGAACATACTTTGTGTGGAAGTTCAGCACGGACTCATTGCAAGCAACGATCTTTATTATGTCTACCAAGAACAATTTGCAAGTGTCGTGAGCAAAGCATTTTTACCGGATAAAATTCTGGTGTATGGCCCTTATTGGAAGCGAATTCTGGAGATGGGTTGTGAGTTCAGATCGTTTCAAATCAATATCGCCGGTGATTATCTCTATCGGTCCTCCAATATTTCCAAAGAATCACATCAAAAGGAGAACATTGTTCTGATTTGTGCGCAAAAAAATCTGCATGAAGATTATGTCATTTATGCAAAACGACTTTCAGAGTATTTGAAAAAACACAACGACTGGCGTGGAATTGTCAAATTGCATCCGCTGGAAAAAAACAAAGCCGCGTACGAAGAATTGAAAGCATACGGGATGGAAATCGTGGATGTAGAAACACCACTCGACGAATTATTGAGCAAATCGAAGATTCAAATCAGCATTTACTCCACCACGTTCTACGACGCCTTCGGATTTGATGTGATTAACTTCTCGCTTCAGGATTTTGGAACGATGAGTGATTATGCATCGGACATGATCAGTGAAGGAGTAGCTGCACCGCTCAATGCAGATGAAGACCCGATTGAAAAATTCCACGCGATGAAAAAAGCAGATTACACGCCGCTTCCGAGGGAAGATGTGTATGCGCCATTTGATGAGGAGTTGATCCGGCAGGCAATATCCAAATAATGGAGAATGGAGAATGGAGAATGGAGAATGGAGAATGGAGAATGGAGAATGGAGAATGGAGAATGTCCAACTCCGATTCGATCTGGCCAGGTACTATCTCATGAAGTGTGTAAGTAGAGAAGTTGTTCTGAAATTTTTGACCCTTTCAAAGGTCAAAAAAATTTCG
>JANOVT010000221.1:0-14231 GCA_031417525.1 Flavobacteriales bacterium
GGGTAAAATTCAACCGTCAAAATTCTTCGAATTTTTCCTTGTTGAATTTCACCCGGGGCTAAGACAGTGAACCACATTCGTGGTTCCCCCTCATCCACAGATGTGATTGTGTATAATTCAGTTTTGCCATAAGATTGAATATTTCCTTATTTCTAACTGCGAAGCAGTTCAAATGACTTAGCTGTGGGATTTATCCCACAGAATACGCGTCGCCCAGATACAACAACCCCAACGGGGTTGCATACATTCATTTCTGTCCAGCGTATTTCATATACATATCTGGCTTCCATTTTGGATCTGTAACTGAAAATATTCACGCATCAAAAATCAAATCTTCGAACTTTATTTTCTAAAATAAATAAAATTTTTCAATATCACGGAAGTAGGATTTGTTTCTTGAAATTTTACCGCGCCGTAAATTATTCTTCTCAATTTCAATGCGATACAATTTTTTAAATCGAGCGCCCATTTCTTTAGCATGTCCGATTTTTTCTGTCACCCAACAATTCCTGGAAAGACCTTTCTAAACATTTGCGGCATGATTTACAATTTCCAAGTCCTGACGACAACCGCCGAGTGTGATCTCGCCGTTGCCGAGGCAACGAGAACGAAGAATAAACTTCAGGATCGTTTAGAAAGTTTCCAGGATAGTCTTGAAAACAATTCAAGCCTGGTAACAGATTTACCCACGCAGCTTGCGGACATCGACGCAAGCATTGCGATGCTGCAACAGTCCTTGGCTAACACCACGGGCGAAACAGCACAAGCAGAAATCCAGATTGAGATTTCCGACCTGGTCGGCTCAAAATGGAAACTTGTTAAACGTGGTGCGACAACAAACGCTGCGGCGGTTGTTGACAAAGCGTTTGCTACCATTAAACTGGAGCATACCATCGCAGCACACGATGTATTTATTACGGCCTTAACGGCCCGCAGAGCGGAAATTGTCGCTGCAGCTCCTGCTGCATAATCGCTTCCCTTCTAGCATGAAAACTGTAACTCCCCACTGCGAAAGCGGTGGGGTTTTAGTCTCATAGAAATGAAATATTACGAATAAGAACAACTTCGCTAAGATGATCAGATCCCAATGAATTTTTCCATACACTTGCTTCACTAATTAAACCATCAAAACCATGGCACTCAATCACAACCAAATCAAGCGGATTAAATCCATTCTCAACATTTTCGAAACAGGTAAACCGGAAGGTGTTTATCACTCCATTTCCATTTATCGGGATGGTCCGGTCATTAACGGAGCGAGCGTATATCAGATTACCTATGGCCGAAGTCAGACAACAGAATTCGGCAATCTCAAAAGACTTATAGAACTTTACATAGAACGCAATGGCTTGTTCGCACAAAACTTTCAGCCTTATCTGCGTCGTCTCGGAAAACAACCGTCACTTCGCTCTGACGATGGTTTCAAAAAGCTATTGAAGGATGCTGCCGTGCAAGATCCAATCATGCGAACTACACAAGATGAGTTTTTTGACATGCACTATTACCAGCCAGCGCAAATCTGGATGGAAGGAAATGGTTTTACCAAAGCATTGAGTATGTTGGTCATTTACGATAGTTTCATTCACTCAGGCGGTATTCCATCGTTTCTGAGAAAAAGATTTCCGGCGCGAACTCCTTTAAATGGCGGCGATGAAAAAGAATGGATTTCGCAATATGTTGATACACGACACGAATGGTTACGCACGCATTCAAAAGAAATTTTACGCAAAACAATCTATAGAACGAAGTGTCTCAAAGACCTTATCAAAGCCACCAACTGGGATCTTTCAGGTGACATCAAAGCAAATGGCGTGAAGGTGCCATAGTGCAGGTTTGCATTAATTCATTCCATGTCTTAAAATCGATTGATCCAACCCGGCGTCAAATGAATCTTGTTGAACAAAACACGAGCTCTTACGAAAGACGGATACAGATATCCACTTCGATGATCACCATAAGATTAGAAAGTCAGGTTGATCAAAGAATGGCCTCCCATCCCGAAAGTATATTTCCGAAATCGGATGAATAATTTCAGCACCGTTAAAACACCTTTTTTAGAAGCTGCATTTTTTTATCAAGAAAACATTATCCATTGAAAAACAATGCATTCAATGTCATTGTCAAAAAATCTGAACTTTATTTTTCTTAATTTTAGAAAGTCACCTCGAATATTCACATCTTTCACCCAACCAACACCCAAAAATTTAATTCTTATGAGCAGTCAAAATTCAATACTCGCCGGTATTGCCGGTGCCGCTATCGCTTCAGCCATCTGGTATTTCGCCGGAAGCACAGGATCCACCGAAAACAAATCAGATGAAGCAACACCAGCAGACGGAGGAATGAAACAAATGGCACTAGGTGTGCAAGTGCCATGCCCACAACAAAATGCTAAAGCCATCTCTTGGACGCAGGCGCAAAAACTGGTAACCTTTTATGTTGATCCATCCAACACGAGACAACTCTTGAATGATAAAGGCGCTTTGCTGAAAGGGTGGTATCTGGATAAATGTATCATCCAGAATTTGTTTGACATATATCCTTCCGCTGATGGTCTGCAGATATATATTGGGGCTGATACACTTCCTGGTGGAGTAATCTATAACAAACTTGTCTGGATGGCATCACAACTGTTCGTGAACCCACAAACTGGTCAGACAGAAAGAGAAAACTGCATAGATAAACCGAATACGGTGATTGATATGACTGAACCATGCCCAACTGACTGTCCGGCCAAAAATGATCTCCCATAATGTTCACGATCAGGCTCACATACATATTGTTGCTGGTATGGAGCCTTATTTTATATAAGAAGTTATCGAGGTCATTCAAATGGGTTGCAATCATGATATGGTTGACAATCCTGCATGAAACAATTGCATTCGTATTGAAACGTGTTGAACTTCCAAATACGTTTGGATCGCATATTTATAGTATAGCTCTGGTTCCTTTATTCTACATAATTTATGACAGATTTCTGAAACAAATCCCTGGATGGCCATGGATCAGGTTCGTGTATTTTGTAGTGTTCCTATTTTGTATTCTAAATTCAATTTTTGTTCAATCCACCAAAATTATTCCTTCTTACAATTTGAACGCATTGAGTTTGGTAGTGATTGCGAGTTCTTTGTTATTTTATCTCAAAATGCTCAAAGAACCGATTTCATCGCCGATTCAACATCAAAGTCAATTCTGGTTAAATACAGCAATACTCTTCTACCATTCTTCATCATTTGTGATTTTTTCATTGACCAATCATTTTCATCTCAATAACTATTCACTTAGCCAATTGAAGTATATGAATATTATTATGTGTTGCGTTTACTATCCTGCATTAGGGTATTCATTGTGGTTGAATGCAAAAGAAATGAACCGTGAACGATCAAAGTAACCTCATAGTTATTCTAGTATCTATTGTGGCATTGATGGTGCTTATGAGCAGTTTTGTTTTTGTTTTCGTATTGAAGTATCGCCAAAAACAAAACGAACACGAACAAGAAAAACAGCAAATCAAACTCGAGCAAGAAAAAACTCTGGCTGAAGTTGAACTAGAAATCAGCGAGGATGTTTTGAAAAATATCTCACATGAGATTCATGACAACATCGGACATTCCCTTTCCATTGCGAAACTCACATTGCATGGAATCAATGCAGAAAATCTGCCGGAAAAATCAAAGGCCACTTTGGATATTCTTACGCAGACCATCACTGACCTTCGCAACCTTTCCAAATCAATGAATGGAAATTACATCCGCGGAATTGGTCTGCATGAAGCTCTGCTGAGAGAAGTTGAATTGGTGAAGGCCAGTGGAAAAATTCAGTGCACTTATCAAACAAGTTCCGGTGATTTGAGGATTAGCGAGAACAACGAGATCATTTTGTTTCGCTGTATACAAGAAGCTATAAATAATTGTTTGAAACATGCACAAGCAAAATCATTGCACATTGACAGTAGTGTATTGAATCATAACCTTGTTGTTTCTATCACGGATGATGGTGTCGGATTTGATACTTCGTTGCAAACCGCTGAGGGCATTGGAATGGGCAGCATGAAAGAACGTACCCGACTCATGGGTGGAAAAATAATATTGAAAAGCATGATAGGTATTGGTTCAACTGTTACATTTGAAATTCCGATATACATCGAACAATCATAGTACTTATGCCCAGCAAAATCCGAATAGCGATCGCCGACGACCATACGCTTTTCAGGAAAAGTCTTGCTCAACTACTTGAAGATGATTTGTTCGTGGTCAAAATTCTTGCAGACAATGGAAAAGATCTCATTGAAAAACTCTCATTGAATTCAGATGTGCGCGTGGTACTTATGGATATCAATATGCCAGTCATGAACGGATTTGATGCAACCGAGTACTTGAGAAAGCATTTTCCTGAAATCAAAATACTCGCACTCACCATGTCTGATGCCGACAAAGACATCATACGAATGATCAAGTGTGGTGCTCATGGGTATCTTCTCAAAGATTGCGAGCCCATCATTTTAAAACAAGCCATCCGTAATGTCGCCTACAAAGGATTTCATCATTCAGACTTTGTTTCAGATAAACTGGCAAACAGCATGGTGGAGGAAGAAGAAAAAATCAAAGAGGTACAACTTGCTCAGCAACTCCTGACACATGAATTAGAGTACATTCGACTTGCTTGTAAGGATTTGACTCACCGGGAAATCGCAAATCTGATGGAACTCAGTCCAAGAACCATCGATGGCTACCGCGATCATGTGTTCGCTAAACTAGGCTTACAGTCACGCGTGAGCCTGATACTGTTTGCTGTGAAACACAGAATATACGTTATTGAATAACTGACAAGAAAGTATCGTTATCCAATTCATCCTTGCTGTTCATTTTAGAGCCTTATTATTTGCCTCCTGCGGCCGGATCAACTTTCGCGATAACGCCCATATGTAAGAACAAGAATTTTTCCATCATGCGATAAAACTTAAATCTGTTTTCTTCATTGTGAAAACCATGGCCTTCTTCCGGCTCAACCAAGTACTTTACCTCAACACCTCGCTTCTGCAAAGCTGCAACCATCTGATCACTTTCATTGATGTTAACACGGGGATCTTTAGCGCCCTGTGCAATCATCAAAGGCTTCATGATATTTTCGGCAAAATAAAATGGCGAAGAGTGTTTCATCATATCTTGGTCAACTTCTGGATTTCCTACCATCTCATAGAGCATTTGTCTATAAGGCTCCCAATAAGGTGGAATGCTTTCGAGAAATGTAAATAAATTAGAGACACCGACATAGTCTATGCCACAAGCGTAAAGTTCAGGAGTGAAAGCCATGCCGGCGAGTGTTGCATAACCACCGTACGATCCTCCATAAATTGCAATGCGCTTCGGATCCGCAATTCGCTGTTCGATCAGATAATTCACGCCTTCTGTAATGTCATCCTGCATCAGTTGACCCCATTGTTTGAAACTCTTTTCCCAGAATTTCCTTCCATATCCAACTGATCCGGTGAAGTTCATTTGCAACACAGCATAACCTCTGCTGGCCAGAAATTGAACTTCCGGATTGAATCCCCATGAATCCCGCGCCCAAGGTCCGCCATGCGGATTAACAACAACCGGCAGAAGCATTTGCTGACCTTTCGGCAAGGTGAGATAGCCATGTATAATGGTACCATCAGTCGAGGTATAACTAATAGGTTTCATCTCACACATCATCCCTTTTGGCAGCCAGGGGGCAATATTTTCAAGCACCTTCAGGTCATTTGTTTTTACTGTATATAGATAATATGATCCTTGTGAAATATCACTATAAGTGCGCACGATGTATTTTGACTCATCCCGATCCATATCGGTGATACCATAGAGTTGACCCGGAGCAAGTTTTCCAGAAATTTTATCCAACATGCTTCTCATTTCAGGATCCAATACTTCACGATTCATTTTTTCTGTTTCGTACATAATCGTGGTCAGCACTTTTCTTTTCCTTGAAAAATTCAATTCATATACATCCACCTCCGGATGCTCGTAAATAACCTGAATCTCCTTTGCCTGTTCTATATCGTATAAAACAATGGCATTCTTGTCACGCCCGATATTGCTGGAACAGTATACATGTTTGTTTTCAAAATCAAAAAACAAAGGCGTAATACTTTCTTTAAAATTGGTTTCGATGACAGGCGACCATTTACCGCCTGGAACAAATCTCAGCAAACTGCTGTTGACACCATTTGTGCTGATCGCCAATCTAGGCTCACCGGTATGATCCAGAATCCAGGAGGTAACATCACCCGGATTGGCCATGAACATCTCCAATTTATTGGTGGTCAGATTCAACTTATACAAATCGAATAGAGTTGCGTCGCGCAAATTGCTCGATACAACGATATTGTTGTCGTCTTCCTCCAACAAATCCAAAATCTCGGTGCGAGTGCCTGGTTTTGTTATAAGTTGAGTCAAACCTGTTCGAAGATCAACAACGTTGAGGAAAAAATTTTCATCACCTCCCGTGTCTTTCAGGTACACAATGACGTTGTCATTGCCCCATTCAAATCTGGCAATGTCGCGGTCTTTCACTTCGGTTAGTTTTTTTACTTCCGTCTGGCCGATGACCTGAAGATGAATATTCATCCGTTCATTCACAGGTGCAAGAAAGGCAATACGAGTTCCATCAGGAGAAATTTTGAAAGACGATTTTTCCGGGTTACGAAAAAAAGCTTCCACCGGAATCTCAGCCGGTGACTTATAATCCAGGGATTTCATGTCGGCCTGAGCTGTTTTTGGTGGTGCAACCTGAGCGATTGAATTTTGTTGAGTGCACAGCCAAAACAACATTGGCAGCGCTAGTATGAGTTGATGTCTTTTTTTCATTAAATTAAAAAATGGAGTGCGAACTTAACGAAGCAACGCCTGCTTTGCTAATGAAAGGTGGAAGACTTTCGATTCCGATCCGTCCAAAAAAAAGGCATTTTCATAAATATTCAATTTTTTTCCCACTTTCCTGATCATCACCCCCCAAAAAGAAGCATATATTTGTCGCGAAATTGATTTTTCTGGCAACTACCCCCCATTTTTTCACTCAATTGCACGATTTATCAATTTTTTTTGAGAATTTTTAAAAATACCTAAAACACCGATATGTCGAACACACGTTTTCACGCGCTCGCAGAACTGCATGAACGCAAACCCCTTCGTTTCGAACCAAGAAGTGCCCGAGTAAGCGAATACTTTGGTGCGAATGTTTTTAACTATTACAAAATGCGTGAATACCTCACAGAGGATGCTTACGCGAAACTTTTGGAATGCACTGATGCAGGTTCACGCATCGACAGGCAAACGGCAGATCATGTAGCGGCTGCTATGAAGGAATGGTCGATTCAACGCGGAGTGACTCATTACTCACATTGGTTTCAGCCTCTAACAGGTAGCACCGCAGAAAAACACGACAGCTTTTTCAAGCCGTTGAGTGATGGCCGTGCCCTCGAAAAATTCGATGGAAGTATGCTTGTTCAGCAAGAACCAGACGCATCATCATTTCCATCCGGTGGATTGAGAAACACCTTTGAAGCTCGTGGATACACACTTTGGGATCCTACATCACCTGCGTTCATCGTTGGTAATACTCTATGCATTCCTACCATTTTTATTTCATATACCGGCCATGCACTCGACTACAAAATGCCTTTGTTGAAAGCGCTCAATGTGGTTGATCAGGCCGCAACCGCCGTGTGCCAATACTTCGACAAAGACGTCAATAAAGTATCTGTTACCCTGGGATGGGAACAGGAATATTTTCTTATCGATAGTTCTCTCTTCAATGCTCGTCCGGATATCGCTATGACAGGCCGTGCTTTGTTCGGAGCAAAACCTGCGAAAGGGCAACAACTGGAAGATCATTACTTCGGAAGTATTCCTGAACGCGCAATGTCCTTCATGCAAGATTTCGAAACCGAATCACATTTGTTGGGTATCCCGGTAACGACCCGACATAATGAAGTTGCTCCCAATCAGTTTGAACTTGCTCCGATGTTTGAAGAAGCAAATCTTGCCAATGACCATAATCAGCTCGTGATGGATGTGTTGGAAAAAACAGCTCGTAAGCACAATTTCCGCATTTTGCTTCACGAAAAACCATTCGAAGGAATCAATGGAAGTGGCAAACACAACAACTGGGCATTGAGCACAAATACTGGCGTCAATCTTTTGAAGCCAGGTAAAAACCCTAAAACGAATCTGCAATTCCTTACATTCTTTGTTAATACAGTTGCAGCGATTCACGAGAATGCAGATGTGCTTCGAGCGTCGATTGCAAGTGTTGGAAATGATCATCGATTGGGCGCAAATGAAGCACCACCTGCTATCATGTCGACATTCCTCGGTGGTCACCTCAGCAGCATGTTAGATGATTTGGAGAAAAATATCAAAGCTGGCAAAATGACTCCCGAGGATAAAACGGATCTCAAACTGAACATTGGAAAATTGCCGCAGGCTCTTCTCGATAACACAGACAGAAACCGCACTTCACCTTTTGCTTTTACCGGAAATAAATTTGAATTTCGTGCAGTGGGAAGCAGCGCAAATTGTGCGAATGCCATGATCGTTCTCAATACCATTGTTGCCAATCGTTTGCTTCAATTTAAGAAAGACGTGGATGCGAGGATTTCAAAAGGCGACGACAAAGACGAAGCAATTCTGAAAGAACTGCAGCGTCTGATTAAGACCAGCAAAGCCATTCGCTTCGAAGGAAATGGATATGGTGATGAGTGGGTGAAAGAAGCTGCACGTCGAGGACTCAGCAATTTGAAAGACACTCCAAGTGCCTTAAAAGTCTGGAAAGGAAAAGAAGTGCAAAAAATGTTTGAGTCACTCAACGTATTGACGCATGAAGAAATTCATGCGCGATATGAAATTGAAGTAGAAACGTACGTGCGCAAACGTGAAATTGAAGCGCGTGTGACAAATGACATGGCGATTAACCACATCATTCCCGCAGCATTGGGATACCAAACAAAACTGGTTGATAATGTGATTGGCCTGAAAGAAGTGCTGACACCTGCTGAAAGTAAAACGCTCACGAAAACGCAAATGGATTTGATCAAAGAAATTTCCATTGAAATCAATGCGATGAAAACAGCGCTGGATAAGATGAATACCGAGCGAGACAAAGCAGCGAAGATGGATCTTGAAAAACAAGCCGAAGCTTTTTGTCAGAAAATAAAACCACTTATGGATAATGTGCGTGATGCAGCAGATAATCTGGAAATGATTACTGAAGATGAAGCATGGCCGTTGCCAAAAATGCGCGAGTTGTTGTTCACACGATAAAATGTAATTATACTCTGCACTAGAAGCAACGTAAAAAAAAGGACTATCAGACATGAAACTGATAGTCCTTTTACTTTTGAGATTATTCTTGTTGATTTCTGAGGATCGCACTAACGCCACATATTCTCTTACATTTGAATGATTAATCCACTATTCTGTAAACATTTGCATTCAGTTCCATCATCCAACACCTTCTTTCGACAGCATCATGGGCTGGTGATTGCTGTGCTTGTTATGCTTACGCTATTCAGTTGTTCAATTGAAAAAAGAAAATATACAAGTGGTTTTCATATTGAGCATTTTTCAGGGAAAAAAAATCGGCCTGAATTAATCGAATCAAACTCCACAGTGAAATCAAACGAAAATCTCAAGGCTCACTCCAATGACAGTTTGCGAGCAGTAAACTCAAAGATTATAAATAGTTTAAATACTAAACCGACAGCGGTTATCCATCGTTCGATTGCAAGTATTACACGACAAGCGAAGTCAGAATATTCGACGAACAATGTTAGAATCAACAAACCGGCAACAGCATACGTACCTATTGTTCTATCCGAATCAAAAAAACGCTCCAACATCCACCCCGATGCCATGAAGAGTTTTGTTTCTGGTCTTCTTTCTTTCGGATGTCTCTTCGGAATTATCGTAGCTGGGTTATCGAATCTGTGGTTGTTTGTCGGTTTGATCATCGTGATGCTATTTTTTGCGATTGCAGCTGGTAAATTCGCGAACCGTGCATTTAAAGACATGCATTATGCCCGCGACAGTTATTCCGGTAAAGCGCTTGCTGCAGCGGGATTGGTGATGGGCGTCCTCAGTATTGCCGCATTTATAGGTTTGATGTTGATAGTACTATTAGGATTGACTTTTGTTGCTTTCACCTAACAAAAAATGCTTCGAATGAAATATTTTCTATACGTTTTGGTCTGTTTGATCCTGATTCAGAGTTGCAGTATTGAAAAAAGACATTACACTCGAGGTTATCATGTAGAATGGAATAAAAACTACAAAACTCATATCTCTCTCGAACAAGATTCAAGCATCGCAGAAACTCAAACTTCTCATACAGACGTTCTTATTCCACTTGTTGATACACCGATAAAAAACCACAACACATCTGCAAAGTCAGAAGTTGATCTTTCTTTATGTAGCAGTAAAGAAGAAAATAAAATTAGTCAGATAGTCAAGGCAATCTTACCAAACGCGAAACCTGATGCACTCTCTGAGAATAAATCTGAAAATAAAAGCACGCAGGAAACTGCAGTGCCTGTTCCGAATGAGCAAGCAAAACTCAGTTTGTTTTTTGGATTGCTCACCTGGCTATTGTTGATCGCAACTTATGCCATCTCACTAAATGTCACATTTTTTATTCCCGGATTAGGTCTTATTCTGTTTTTGAGCACTTTGCTTTTCGCCATTCTGGCTGTGGTATATGGAAATATTGCTTTAGGCGAAATAGATGTGTATCCGAATAAATATTCGAACAGAGGTTCTGCATCAATGGGTGTGGCACTTGGCCTTACCTATCTGATCCTTTTAATCCTGGTGGTAACACTTCTGTTACTTTTAATCAGTTTGTTTTTAGGAATCTGATTTTTAATCATTCGAAAGACAACATAAAATCCAAACCTTTGAAATACACACTTCTTGCGATCATCGGCTTATTCATTCTGTCAGGATGCAGCATTGAAAAAAGGCATTATACATCAGGATACCATATCGACTGGCATCACAACAAAAATTTCAAATTCAATTCTGAATGCGAGGTCATAGAAAAACAGAATGATAAGATTGAGAAGTTGAATGTTTCTGTGCAAGAAGTCAAATCCATTCAAGATGAAGCATCCACCTCAGCAGCGGTGAGAGATTCTCCCACGTTTAATATGCCTGCGAAAGCAACCAATGATCAGCCGAAATCAATTTCCCAAATTGAAGTTGAAGTGCCTTCTCAATTGAATATGCACGAGGACGATCCGAAAACTTTGCAAAATCCGTATGCAAAAAAAAGTGCTTTCTTCGGAGTTATGGCCTGGGTCTTACCCATATTTGATGTGGTATTTATTACCAGCTTCGGCACCATCACACTTGGGTTGGCTCTTATTCTACTCCTCACCATTTTGATTTGTGCAATCCTTGCTATCTCTTATGGAAATACTGCTCTCAAACAAATTGATCTCAATCCGGGTAAATACAACAACCGAGGTCAGGCAAGATTTGGCAAAGGTTTGGGCGCTGCATTGCTTATCGTAATCGGGATAATATTCATTTATGGGTTAACCTTAATCGGATTCTAATCGGGAACAAGCCGTTGCCGGCGGAATTCTCGGCCTGATCTGGTTAAGTATAGTGGCATTAACTATTGGAATTTTCCTGAGCATTGCCCTGGGAAGTCTTGAAGGACTTTATATCCTTCCCGGATAAACTTTAAGCGCTTCCTCCAGACAAACCAAAGCACTCTTGAGTGACTCTTTATTCAACACATAAGCAAGTCTTACTTGTTTTTTCCCTGGTTCTGGTCGAGAATAAAAACCGGTTGCCGGTGCCATCATCACTGTTTCATTTTTGTATTCAAAATTTTCCAGCATCCACTGACAAAACACATCACTGTCATCAATCGGTAATTGTGCGATACAATAAAATGCGCCTTTTGGTTTTGGACAAATCACACCCGGAATTTTGTTCAATCCATCAATGAGTATGTCACGTCGTTCTACATACTCCTCCACCACCCCATCAAAATAACTCTGAGGAGTTTCAAGTGCATACAACGAAGCCATCTGTCCGAATGTAGGAGGTGATAATCGTGCCTGAGCAAACTTCAATGCCGCCGCCGTTACCAATCTGTTGCGGGTAATCAACGCACCAATGCGCGCTCCACACATGCTATATCGTTTGCTGACGCTATCAATCATGATGGCGTTGTCTTCTATTCCTTCAAGATTCATTACGCTGTGAGGCGTTGCGCCATCGTATGCAAATTCGCGATACACTTCATCCGCCATCAAAAACAAATCACGACGTTTTACCACGTCACACAATTGTTGTAATTCTTCCTTGCTATATAAATACCCTGTAGGATTTCCCGGATTGCAAATCAGAATCCCTTTCGTTTTTGGTGTGATTAATTTTTCAAATTCCTCTATCGGAGGCAATGCAAATCCAGTTTCAATGTAACTCATCACCGGAACCACTTTTACACCGGCCATCACTGCAAATCCATTGTAGTTTGCATAGAACGGTTCTGGCACAATGACTTCATCACCTGGATTAAAACAAGTCATAAATGCGAATACCAGTGCTTCACTTCCACCAGTTGTGACCATGATGTTTTCCGGTGTGAGCTGTATCTCCTTTGATGCATAATACTTTACAAGACCATTGCGATATGCTGCAATCCCTTCGCTGTTGCTGTACTCCACAACTTTTAATTCGAGTTGTTTCATTTTTTCACGCACCACTTCCGGCGTTTCAATATCCGGCTGACCAATATTGAGGTGATATACTTTACGACCTGCTTTTTTCGCTGCTTCTGCAAAAGGAACGAGTTTCCTGATTGGTGAACTCGGCATGTCGTGGGCTTTCTGTGAAATGGATGGCATAAAAAAATATTATTGGGTGCAAATGTAAAGACAGCCTCAAAGTTCTAAAGTTCAATCCACATGAACTTGTGTGGTCCAATCAATGGCACATCATAAACTTCGTCTAACATGGAAAATTCAAGATTTGAATAAAATCCTGTCGCATTGATTCTCGCATCACACCAAAGAACTTCGATGCCGCGCTCCTTCAATTCTGTGATAGCAAACTGAATGAGTTCTTTGCCGGCATTCATTCCCCGGAAATCAGGAGAGGTGGCCATCGCACGCAATCTATACTGCTTTTTGAAGTCAAGTTTGCCCGAGGTCATTTGAAAAAACGATCCGACAGAAATGATTTGTCCTTGTTCGAAGGTACCGAGGTGAAATGCGTCTTCCCGATCATCGATATCAATGATGCAGTTTTTTTCTTCAGAAATATGTGGCCACAACACCAGATGTCGAAGTGGACGTGTTTGTTCCGAACGAATGAATTGCACTTCCATGTTTGTCTTTATTCGATGTCACATTACGCCATAGTACCATCCTTCAACTTCTCAGTGTTCTCCGCGAGCTTAAGCGCTTCGACTACTTCGGCGATTTCTCCATTCATGGCTGCATCCAGATTGTAGAGTGTGAGATTGATTCGGTGATCAGTAATCCTTCCTTGCGGATAATTGTACGTGCGAATTTTCGCACTTCGATCGCCTGTGCTCACAAGTGTTTTTCGCATGAGCGCTCTCTCCGCCTGCCTGCGATTCAACTCTGCTTCATAAATACGCGAGCGCAAAACCGTCATCGCCTTTTCTGCATTTTCATGTTGTGAACGACCTTCCTGACATTCAACTACCACACCGGTTGGAATGTGTGTGAGTCGAACAGCCGATTCTGTTTTATTCACGTGCTGCCCTCCTGCTCCACTCGATCTGAAAGTATCACGTTTGATATCTACCGGATTCAACACTATATCAAACTCCTCCGCTTCCGGCATTACGGCTACAGTAGCAGCGCTGGTATGCACACGTCCCTGTGTTTCTGTTTCCGGAACACGTTGAACCCGATGCACACCACATGGCCTGTGCCTGCTCGACGTTTCCATAGGTGAACTTGACGGGCGGCAGGGTCACCAGCGCCATCCCGGTCCCCGAGGCACTTTCCTGGATGGTCTTCAGATAGCGGGCGGGCGCCTTGGTCTGCGTGCACGACTCCTGGTCGAGGTCGTAGTCGAGAGCGATGTCGCGGGTGTGACTGACGACTTGGCTTGACGGGTCGAACGCGGTCGCACGCAGCAACGTCAGGCGCGAGGCGCCGGTGACCCAGCGGCGGCCGAGGCGGTAGTCGAGCTGCGCGCCGA
>JANOVT010000222.1:0-8462 GCA_031417525.1 Flavobacteriales bacterium
GCAAATGCATCTACGCGCTCGGGTGATGCCTGCTTGTATTCGCCATCATCAATCGGATTGTATTCGATGATGTTAACTTTTACAGGAATGTTTTTGCAAAAATTTGCGAGCTCTTGTGCGTCTTTGATAGAGTCATTAAAATCTTTGAAGATGATGTATTCAAACGTGACACGGTTTTCTGTTTTCGCGTAATAATACCGAAGTGCTTCAGCCAGCGTTTCGAGATTGTTGCTCTCGTTGATGTCCATGATCTTGTTGCGCTTTTCATCATTGGCAGCATGGAGAGACAATGCCAGATTAAACTTCACCTGGTCGTCACCTAGTTTTTTGATCATCTTCGAAATGCCTGCTGTACTCACTGTGATGCGCTGAGGCGACATTCCCAATCCGTCGGGTGATGTAATTTTTTCGATGGATGTCAATACGTTTTTATAATTGAGTAATGGTTCGCCCATTCCCATGTAGACAATATTCGACAACGGAATTTTATAGCGCGACTCTGCTTCGTTTTTTAAGTGCACTACCTGGTCATAGATATCACCCGCCGTGAGATTACGCAGCATTTTTAATCTGCCAGTTGCACAAAATGCGCATGAAAGACTGCAACCCACCTGCGATGAAATACAAGCTGTCATGCGTGAGTTGGTGGGTATTAATACACCCTCCACCACTTTGCCAGGCTCAACTTCAAACGCGCATTTAATGGTGCGATCGCTACTGATCTGCTGATCGGATAATTTTATTTTTTGTAGCGTAAAATGTTCCGAAAGCAGTTCGCGTGTGGCGACAGAAAGATTCGACATCTCTTCAAATGATCCGGCAGACTTTTTCCAAAGCCACTCCATCACCTGCTTCGCACGAAATTTTTTGTCCCCCTGAGATTCAAAAAAGGTAGCGAGCTCTTCCGTAGTTAATGTCCGTATGTCTTTGATTCCCTGTATCATCGCGAGCCGCAAAGATACGCCGTCATTGGCTAGTCGGCCTTAGAAGATGAATGCTGACAGAGAATCCGTATCCGCTAAGACGCGCGATACCTGAATTCTATTCGAAACGCAAACCGCTCACCCGGCTCGAAAGCACCAGACTCCAGCTTCATTTCTGCAATCCTATGGGTAAGATGCGCTTTTAAATCTTCACTTGCAGCGTTTACCAGTATGGTTTGGAGTTTTCCATTCTCGTCCACAAGCACTTCTGCATATGCAATCGTTGCATTTGACTTTTCCATTAAATTCTGATCACTCAGATGCTCACCAATGGCAGTTGCCAATACCTTCGTGTTTTGCTGATGTCTGACATCGGGAGCAGTTGTCGGGGGATTCCCGGCCATCATCCGGGAGGCCAATAGTATGGCCATAATCGTTGTTGATTTTTTCATGACGTTTTTGTTTGTTTTTCAGGTCACAAATCACGTCACATCATGTTATCTGGTTACGACCTGAATATTCCATGAAGGTCAATTAAAAGAATAAAAGTGTTAACAATGGTAAATGGGTAATTGTAAATTATAAATGCCTTCAGACAAGGTTGATGTATGGATTAATAACTGCTTCGAGCTGTGCGGACTCTGTGAAGCGAAGGCACTTTTCAATGGTCAATTGTAAATGGTCAATGAATTCGGACAACGAGCAAACTAAGGGTTCAAGAGCTGCTCCGCGCTCTGTGTGCTCTGCGAAGCCGAAGGCTCTCGAAATACTGGATCCGTTTGCAACTCATCCTCAAAACGCAAGCAGCCACCGTATACAATTGCCACAAAAAAAACTCTGTGGTTAAATCAAAAAAACTGCCGGTAACGTTTTACCCGCAGCTCTTCAATTTTAGACCTGTTTATAATAATTGCTACTTGCCTTGTTTATTCTTTTGCCCTGAAGACAAAACGGTATTTGAAAATCTGACCGGCGACCACTTCATTCGAATCCACCTTCATTTTTTTCACTTGTTTTTCGATGAATTTTTTCACCAATGGATTGCCTGATTGAATCAATACCACATTGACATCGCCTTTTGGCATTACCTGCAACATCACGTTGGCATTGCCTTCGATGTTTTTTTCATCGCCTTGTGTTGGATAAAAAATGTGTTTGTTTACCTGGCGATCAACAGCACTTTTCAGTTTCTGTTCTTTGTTCTTTTCCGGTTTGCCTTTGTGAAAATCGGATGTTGCATTTGCATTGAATGTTGTCAATGTTATAATCAGCGAAAGGATGAGTGCGAGCGTTTTCATAGTGTTGCTTTTTTTACGAGTGCGTTGTTTCAATTTCAGGAATAAGGCGAAACAGCATCATAAAAAGTTACAGAAAAATATTTCACGCAGAAAAATATCAGAAGGAATATCAGAACTGCGCAGAAATTAATTCCTCGAGAATCCGGCCGAATACAAATTCAAAATATCCTCTTGTGAATCCGATGCGACTTTTATCTCCGGCTCAAACCTTCTTTGCACTTTCAAAGAAATTCGTGAAAACAATTCTCGGCAATATCAACGGCAAACTCATCATCAGCGAAGACACGGATCTGCGCGCCACAGTGCTGGGCGCTGTAGAGGTCTGCAATGGCATCCGATTGCGGATTTATGGTGATGTTACCGGAAATGTGTTAGCCGGAAAAAATTCGATCTGCCAGGTTTTTGGAATCATTCACGGCAATCTTACTTGTCTTGGCCAAATGGAATTGCGCGGAGAAGTAACGGGGATTGTGACTTCGGGGGAAATTGTCGGGGAAAAGCGAGATAGTGTGTGAGCGTGCAAGCGCGCCTGTGTGGTCGAGTCGTTGCACGGATAAAACAGCGCCTTCAAGGAAAACTTTGTCGGGGGCTCACGCTTACACGCTCACACGCTCTCTCGCTTTTCCCAAACTCCTCTTTGGCTCTTTGGCCGCACCCCAAAATTTGCCAAAGCAATAATTTACCACAGGATAATCCTTTTTTGTCCACCTTTTGCGAACTTTGCCGGACAACACTTGTTGTACTCTTCATCAGGCAATGTGACTGAGAAGTGAACCAGAACATGAGTAATCAATACACACCGGGCCCATTGCTGGCTCAGATCAATTCGCCAGCCGATCTCAGAGAAAAGCTCAGCGAAGAACAATTGCCGCAGCTCAGCAAGGAACTTCGCCAGTATATCGTCGACATCGTTTCTGAAAAAGGCGGGCACTTTGGTGCCAGTCTGGGAGTGGTGGAAATGACAGTTGCTCTTCATTACGTGTTCAATACTCCATACGATCAACTCATTTGGGATGTCGGCCACCAGGCATACGGACATAAAATTCTCACCGGCCGTCGCGATGTTTTTTTTACCAATCGGAAATACAAAGGCATTAGCGGTTTTCCGAAAAGAAGCGAAAGTGAATATGACACGTTTGGTGTGGGTCACTCATCGACATCCATCAGCGCTGCAGTGGGTATGGCTGTTGCTTCCAAAGTGAAAAAAGAAGAGAATCGTCAGATCGTTGCGGTGATTGGTGATGGCGCCATGACAGCAGGTCTTGCTTTTGAAGGATTGAACCACGGCGGAACAGCGGATGCGAATATCCTTGTCATCCTCAACGATAATTGCATGAGCATCGACCCGAATGTAGGTGCGCTCAAAGAATACCTGACCGACATTACCACTTCACACACTTACAACAAAGTGAAAGATGAAGTGTGGAATATGCTCGGCAAACTTTCCAAATTCGGCACGGGTGCGCAGGCCATCGTGCACAAGATCAGTGAATCACTCAAAGGTTCTTTGGTGAAAGAAAGTAACTTTTTCGAGTCGCTTAAGTGGAGATATTTTGGACCCATCGATGGCCACGATGTAGAGTATATGACCAAAGTGTTGCGAGATCTCAAAGACATTCCCGGTCCGAAAATTTTACATTGTGTTACAATGAAAGGCAAGGGTTATGAACCCGCCGAAAAAGGAAGTCCGACCAAGTGGCATTCACCTGGTATTTTTAATAAAGAAACAGGTGAGATTATCAAGGTGGTTCCAAAATCACCGCAGCCGCCGCTGTATCAGGATGTGTTTGGTCACACCATTATTGAGCTTGCAGAAAAGAATGAAAAGATTGTAGGTGTAACGCCTGCGATGCCATCCGGTTGTTCACTCAAATTGATGATGGAAGCGATGCCCGATCGTGCGTTTGATGTCGGCATTGCCGAACAACACGCCGTGACATTCAGTGCCGGTATGGCCACGCAGGGATTGATTCCGTTCTGCAATATTTATTCATCGTTTATGCAACGCGCATACGATCAGGTAATCCATGATGTAGCAATGCAAAAATTGCATGTTGTATTTTGTCTTGATCGCGGAGGATTGGTAGGTGCGGATGGATACACACACCATGGTGCGTATGATCTAGCGTACATGCGTTGCATTCCGAATATGATTGTGAGTTCACCGATGAATGAAAGTGAATTGCGAAATCTGATGTATTCTGCACAGTCGGAAAATACAGGGCCATACAGCATTCGTTATCCCCGCGGCAATGGTGTGATGACCGAATGGAAAACTCCCCTTCAATATATCAAACCGGGCTCTGGAAGAAAAGTACGCAGCGGTTCTGACATCGCATTTCTCACCATCGGTCCGATGGGCAATCAGGCATTGAAAGCTTGCGAAGAACTCGAAGCCAAAGGACTTTCTGCTGCGCTATACGACATGCGTTTTGTAAAGCCGATCGATGAGTTGTTGTTGCACGAAGTATTCGGCAAATTCAAACAAGTGATCACGGTAGAAGATGGTTGCATTCAGGGCGGCATGGGAAGCGCGGTGATTGAGTTTATGGTCGACAATGGATATACCGCTCAAGTGCGTCGACTAGGCATTCCGGACAAACTCGTTGATCACGGCACGCAGGAAGAACTTTGGGCCGAGTGTCATTATGATATGGCGGCGATGATTGTTGCTGCTTCCGAGATGATTGGGGAGAAGAAGAGTGGGATGATGAGTGCTTAGTCAACTGGATCTTTCACGAGCTTGCACCAGTTTCTGTTCCCTCGAAATGTTCACGCCAAATTGTTCACAAGAAGAAAGTGATGATGCTATCCAGCTTCTTTCCACACGGTGGAATCAGGATTTTCAGGATGAAAGGATTTTCAGGATGAAAGGATTTTCGGGATAAAATCAGAAGCGCGATTTTAAATTGAAGCTATTCGCAAAAAGGATTTAGTAAACACACCTTGAATGTATAAGGATCAAGCCTCCTGTTCATCCCGAAAATCCTCTCATCCTGAAAATCCTGATCCTATTATGGGTGCAGGAGAATGAAGTCGTCATCTGTATATTCTCTTAAACTGTAAACTTGTAGAACCGAAATTGATCAAAAGGCCGATCTGGAAATTGTAAGCCTTCACATAGTTTTTTGCTTGCGCGAGGTGAACATCTTCCAGATTGATCACGGCTTTAATTTCTACTATAATCTTATCTTCTACGACAAAATCAGCACGTCTTGTCCCAACGCGGGAACCCAAATAAAATATGTCCTGCTCTTTTTCGCGAACAAAAGGGATGTCGGCCATTCTTAACTCCATTTCCAGGCATCTTTGATAGATAACTTCCTGAAAACCGTTACCAAGGTGGTTGTGAACGCGCATGGCACATCCGTTTACTTTATAGGTTAGTTGATCAAGGGTCATTCGTTCGTCCGTTATATTAGGATGAAGATTGCGGAAAAACGGAATAAGAAAAAACAGATGTTATTCCATAAACACATAGTATATGAAATATAAAATTTCAATTTTTCTGCACGCATTGAATAAGCGAGGTTTGCAGAACGGGCAATTATTCCTGAGCGAAATAAATTTCCCTTCACTCCCTGCCAGCATCAGGATTTTCAGGACAAAAGGATCATCAGGACATCCGAAGCTTTTGTTGAGTACAAAAACTTTGGTCAGTGAGGGATATAAGAGATAGCAAATCCTATTCATCCTGTTCATCCTTTTATCAATTGAATAAGCGAGGTTTGCAGAATGGGCAATTATTCCTGACCGGAATAAATTTCCCTTCACTGCCTGTCAGCATCAGGATTTTCAGGATAAAAGGATCATCAGGATATTCGAAGCTTTAGTTGAGTACATAAACTCTGGTCAGTGAAAGATATAAGAGATAGCAAATCCTGTTCATCCTTTTATCCTGAAAATCCTGATTCCGACAGGGGGGCTGCGGCGCAATGATTCGCTTCGCTCATTATTCAACGAAAAGGACGCGCGCAGGCCTGAAAGGCCAAAAAATCTTAGAACAAATTGCTGGGAAGAGCCGGAGCACTGAAAGTGCGGGAACAAATATTAAGCAAAATTCAACGTGGTATCGTGACATGTTCAAAGGGTTTTGACACCTCGAGTATTTCTTGTTGAATGAACTTGTTCACTCCATTTGTGAAAGAATTAAAACAACGACCATTATTCGGATTTAAAATTTCCTTTGGCGATTCGATCTGCTAAGTACCAATCAAATTAGAAATTCCTGATAGTCACTTTACCCTTTCATGTCCGTTTTCGAAAAGCGCACTTAGAACTACTTTCCATTAGATTGCAAGAATTTATTAATCTTACATTTCTAACTAACCATTAAGCCGTTTTCAAATGGAAACAAAAGATTGGCTATACGCAATAGGAATAATTTCAACTTTGGCTGTAAGCCTCATTGCGCTGGTGATCAACATTCGAAATAGAAGGAATGCCATTCGTGAACACCTTTATAAAGAACAAATGAAATACTTCCATGATTTGTTTCGAAACTTGAATGAAATCAACAATACCTTTTACGAAGTGGTAAGATTGGGCTTAAACGAAGAGATTTATCAAGGCTTGGATGCACTTATGGAAAAAACATACGATCACATTGAAGCGAATGATTTTATAACTCCAGATCCATTGTTCAAGCCAATAAATACAGCACTCAAATCAGCTGATGATTTATTTTCGGAGACAATCAAAGCGAAAGGCAAGCTAACCAAAGAAGAAATAAAACCATCTCAATCACATTATTTCGAATTGGTAGAAGAAGTTCGAGAATTTTTGGGAATTGATAAGTTGTCGGAAGAAAATTTAAAATTACTTAATGGGAGAATGGAAAAGAGGTCTAGGTGATTGATGTGTCAATATTGGCCTTCTTAAGGATTCGGAACTAATAATTACATAACTAAAGTAACAATTATAATTGCATCTAAAAAGCAAAAGGATTGCTGGATTAACTTAAAAATTCCAAAGAAAATTTGGAGGCTCACTCAAAGCCACATATCATTGCGTTACGAAAGCGGTTACAACTAACAACCTCAGTCACCATAAATCCACTGACCTGTTTCTTAAAATTCCATTTTTATATGCTGGATGATATGCTTAAAACAGCACGCTAGATGTATATTCCAACTTTCCCTTCGGTACATATTAATTGATCTTTCCAATGATATTCGCAAAATTCAACCAACCATCCAATGCCACTAAATTCTGGTGGCGAGCATTGCCGCAAAAGGGATCGGCACATTTTCATGATATGCCATCGCTGTATGGTGTTATTTCTCCAATGCTATTTTTTGTACACATCCCAATAACCGCCATCATCATAGGGTTTGAGTTATACGCAACTTTACTAATGCACGATAACGGAATTCCATTGGGTATCATCATAACCATTCTCGCCATTGAATTTGTTATTGCGTTCGGAATATCTTGCCTCTCTAGCATTATTCGAGGTTATGACAACTCGATTTGGTATAGAGAGAAGTGGGTGAGTGATGGAAAAAACTGGAAGGATTGGATTCGAAATGTAGAAATAGATGAGTATAAGGAAGACTCCTCCGAAAAAATTAACAAAATCAATAGACTCAATCTCGAAATCCAGGGTTTTGGAAGAAAGAGAAGAAGGAGTAAATTGGTTCAATTTGTTCTTTTCATTATTCTATGTGGCTTTTTTTATTACAAGGTGGACAATTACATTTCTCATTTTGGTTTTGACTTCTCTGATTTGGACTTTCGACTCATATTTACCGGATATATAGTTGGTTTGGTGGGCCACTCAATGAGCACGGGGAAAGTATTGTCGTGTTTGCTCGGTGTGATTTGGAATACGCTCGATAGCAATGATAATGCTTTAAAGAACGCTGTCTCAGATGACCATTGGATAGCCATCATTCCGACCATTTCATTGAAGGAAGACAAAGATGAAAAGCATCAAATTGTGAAAAGGAATAATGTATACTACTTACATAGTACTGGATTTATTAACGATGTTGAAGGCGACAAGCTAATTTTTGCACAAGAAGGTACGGGAAAAATGATTGTTGCAACATTTGTCAGGGATTTCCAAATTGATTAGTCGCAGATTAATATGAAAAAGAATGCGTCTACTTGTCCGTACACCAAATTTAGCAGAACGTAAATAGGTTATAATCAGGGGGTGTAGAGTTGCTAAAAATATAGCAACATGAAGATCGTAGAATTTTTCAAACATTTCCCTGATGAAGCAGCGTGCAAGTCG
>JANOVT010000223.1:0-18747 GCA_031417525.1 Flavobacteriales bacterium
ATCATGTTGACAATACTTGGACACCTTTGACACAATATTCAGTGGGTAATTCTCAAATTCAATGGACTGTTTACGACGCGTTTGGAAATTCGGCAACATGCAATCAACAAGTCACAGTGCTAGATGTTGAGTATCCTGAGATCACCTGTACGGAATTTATTGAGGTTTCTATTTTGGAAGGTGAAACGTTTGCTGCAGTGGAAGTTCCTGAGCCACTGTTTTCAGACAATTGTGGAATTTCTTCTGTTACAAATACTTTCAATGATAATGGAAGTGATGCATCCGGCAATTATCCATTGGGAATGACTATGATCACCTATACAGCGTTGGATCTAGTGAATAATTTTACGACATGCAATTCGTTTGTTGAAGTAAGCGTGCAAGAAAACATCTGTTGTCTCGGTGATTTTAATTGCGACGGATACATCAGTGTTCTTGATCTCATCATCTTGATGGCAGAATTCGGATGTCAGTCAGGTTGTATTACGAGTCTCGACGGCAACGATGTAGTGACCACAGCCGATGTACAGATATTCATGGGGTTGTATGGAACGATTTGTCCTTAACCGCGATGATTTATAAAATAAAAAGAGGCCCACATGGAGCCTCTTTTTTTATTTGGAGAAAATACTATTCCTCGATGATTTCGATCTTGTTGATTTTGTCACCTGCTTTGATTGCATCAATTACATCCAAACCTTCTACCACTTTTCCAAAACAAGTGTGATTTCGATCGAGGTGTGAAGTGTTGTTTCGTGAGTGACAAACAAAAAACTGTGAACCGCCTGTGTTTCTTCCTGCATGAGCCATACTCAATACACCACGGTCGTGGTATTGATTTCCACCCGTGAGTTCACAATCGATTTTATAACCAGGTCCACCAGAACCAGATCCGTTCGGACATCCACCCTGAATAACAAAATCAGGAATGACGCGGTGAAAATTGAGTCCATCGTAGTAACCACTTTCACTGAGTTTAATAAAGTTCGCCACAGTATTTGGCGCATCTTTTTCGTAGAATTCTACTTTCATGTCGCCTTTGGCGGTGTGTATAATTGCTTTTTTCATTGTTGATTTTTGAGGCGGCAAAGATAGGGTATGCTTTCAGGAAAAAAATTCATAGGCAAGTTCGTAAAATGGAGTAGGCAATAAGCAGTAGGCAGTCCGTCGGCGTTACTGCCTACTGCCTACTGCCTACTGCCTACTGCTTATTGATTGAGATCCTTCCACAATTTATCCAACATGAAAATACATATCGGTCGCAAGAGCTGGTTTCACGCTCCCACGCTTTTCACGCTGGCACGCTTAAATCCAATCAGAGTTTCCTGACAGCTGCCTTAAACTGCCTTCCTCTGTCTTCATAATTTTCGAAGAGGTCGAAAGATGCACACGCTGGTGAAAGGAGCACAGTATCTCCTTCTCTTGCAAGATCGTATGAAATGCGCACAGCATGATCTGCAGTTTCCACATCGATGATCGTGTCAACGATTTTGTCGAAAGCCTTACGGATCTTCGAACTGTCTTTGGTGAGGCAAACAATTGCTTTCACTTTTTTCGTCACCATCTCATTGAGATCGGCATAATCATTTCCTTTGTCTTGTCCACCCGCAATCCAGATGGTAGGTGTTTTCATCGTTTCCAGAGCGTACCATGTTGAATTCACATTGGTAGCCTTGCTGTCGTTGATGAATGTGACACCATGTACTTTGGAAACATACTCCAGTCGGTGTTCCACATTCTCAAAATTTTCAAGGCTTTCCCGCACAGTTTCTTTGCGCAGATCGAATAGGCGGGAGGCAACACTTGCTGCCATGCTGTTGGCAAGGTTGTGGCGTCCCTGCAATGCAAGTTCAGTCATTTTCATAGTAAACGTATTATTTTGGTTGATATGTATTGTGAAAGAATCACCGTGTGTGTAAGCTCCCTGATCGCCAAAAGGCAATTGTTCTGAGAGGGTGTAAGGAAAAAGTTGTGCGACGATATTTCGCTTTTTTAATTCCGTCATAATGATCGGATCGTCGGCGTAAAAAATGAAAGCGTCTGCAGAAGTTTGATTCTGCGTAATGCGCAATTTTGAATCGATGTAATTCTGAAAATTATAATCATACCTGTCTAAATGATCAGGTGTGATATTGGTCAGGATAGCAACATCCGCTTTGAAATCATACATGCCATCCAATTGAAAACTGCTGAGTTCAAGTACGTAATAATCGAAGTCATTTTCTGCAACCTGCATCGCAAAACTTTTACCGACATTGCCTCCCAAACCGACGTTCAGTCCGGCATTTTTCAAAATGTGGTAAGTGAGAAGGGTAGTCGTTGTTTTGCCATTACTTCCGGTGATGCAAATCATTTTTGCATTCGAGTATCGTCCTGCAAATTCAATTTCAGAAATAACCGGAATACCTTTTTCTTTCAGTGCAACGATGAGTGGAGCCTTGTCTGGAATACCCGGCGACTTTATGACTTCGTCGGCATCCAGAATTTTTGTCTCGTCGTGTTTTCCTTCTTCGAAGGGAATATTGCGCGCAGTCAATTCGGTTTTGTATTTCTCTTTGATTAAACTTTTATCAGAAAGAAAAACTTCGAAACCTTGTTTCATAGCCAGCACGGCAGCACCTAAGCCACTTTCACCTCCACCTAATATGACAATTTTTTTCGCCAGCGGATTATCTTGTTTTGAGAGTGATGACGGTGAGTACAGCGAGCATGATTCCTAAAATCCAGAATCGTGAAACGATTTTGGATTCATGATATCCTTGCTTTTGATAATGATGATGGAGTGGCGACATGAGGAAAATTCTCTTGCCTTCGCCAAATCTTTTTTTCGTGTACTTGAAATATGTGACTTGAATCATCACCGATAAATTTTCGATGAGAAAAATTCCACAGAGCACAGGAATGAGTAATTCTTTCCGGATAGCAATAGCGAATGTTGCGATGATTCCACCCAGCGCCAGACTTCCGGTATCACCCATGAAGACTTGTGCGGGATACGTGTTGTACCATAGAAAACCAATACAAGCCCCAACGAATGCACTGATGAAAATTACCAACTCACCAGCATGTGGTATATACATGATGTTTAGGTAATCGGCAAAAATGTAGTTGCCCGATAGGTAAGCAAGTAAGGCAAGCGTGACGCCAATGATGGCGGAAGTTCCTGCCGCAAGTCCATCAATGCCATCCGTGATATTTGCGCCGTTGCTAACTGCGGTCACAATGATGACAACCACGACGGCAAACAAAATGAACATACCTGTAGTAGTCTGCCAGCTATCCGGAATCAGCCAGGCATAATTGAATTCATTGTCTTTGACAAATGGAATAGTTGTCTTGAGAGATTTTTCTTCTTTCCAGATGGCAGGATTATCAGCTTGATTAGCCGTATTGAAAGTTGTCTGCACATCACTCACTTTTGTTTTGATGTAGACATTTTCATTGAAGTAAAGCATACTCGCAACGATCAATCCGACACCAATCTGACCGATAATTTTTGAAGTACCTGCCAGTCCTTTTTTGTCTTTTTTGAAAACTTTGATGTAGTCATCCATGAATCCCACAATGCCTAGCCATACAGTTGCAACAAGCATGGTGAGGATGTAGATATTCGTCAGTCGTGCAAAGAGTAATGTGGGAATGAGTATCGCGGCGAGAATGATTAATCCTCCCATTGTTGGAGTACCTGCTTTCTCGATCTGACCTTGCAATCCGAGATCACGCACGGTCTCGCCAACTTGTCGTCGTTTCAGAATATTGATCAATCGTTTACCAAATACTAAAGAGATAGTCAATGAAAGAATGATGCTACATGCAGCGCGAAATGAAATGTATTGAAACAGGCCGGCACCGGGAAAATCGAATCTCTTTTCGAGAAAATCAAATAGGTAGTACAGCATTATTTATCGAGTGTAGTTAGGGTTTCACTTACAATCAGGAAGTCATCAAACGGATATTTCACACCTGCTACTTCCTGGTATTTTTCATGTCCTTTTCCTGCAATCAGCAAGATGTCTCCCGGATTTGCAAGTGTGCATGCGAGTTTGATTGCTTCACTTCTTTCAGTAACAGCAAGTGTCTTTTTCATCGAAACGGGATCAAGGCCAGCCTTCATTTCCTTGATGATTTCTTCCGGGTTTTCACTTCGTGGATTGTCACTGGTGAGGATAACCCTGTCGCTGAGTTCACCTGCGATGCGAGCCATCTCGGGTCTTTTCGTTTTATCACGATCGCCACCACAACCAACAAGGGTGATCACTTTTTCTGTTCCTGTGCGAATTTCTTTGATGGTCTTCAATACATTTTTTAGAGCATCTGGTGTATGCGCATAATCTACTATTGCCGTAATGCCACTCGTTGTTTTGAAATACTGAAATCTTCCATCCGGCGCATTAAGCGTGGAGAGAACTGTGAGCACATCCATTTTGTCCATGCCAAGTTCCATGGCCGTTGCATAAACAGCGAGGACATTGTATGCATTAAAACCACCAATCAGTTGAGTGAATAAATCCTGATTGTCAATCATCAAATGCAATCCACTAAAACCATTCTCTAAAATTTTCGCTCGATAGTCAGCCATGCTTTGTAGAGCCATGGTTTTTTTACGCGCTTTGCAATTCTGCAACATGATTTCGCTGTGACGGTCATCATGATTCACAAGGGCAAAGGCATTTGATGGCAACGTATCGAACAGTATTTTTTTTGCTTTGATGTAATCGTTGAATGTTTTGTGATAGTCGAGATGATCGTGTGTGATGTTGGTGAAAATTGCTCCTTTGATCTGAACTCCCGTGAGTCTGCCTTGATGCAATGCATGTGATGATGCTTCCATAAAACAATACGCACAACCTTCTGTGACCATATCAGCCAACAACTTGTTGAGTGAAATGGCATCGGGTGTGGTATGGGTTGATGGAATGACCTTGTCGTTGATTTTATTTTCAACCGTTGAAAGAAGACCAGCTTTATAGCCCATCTTTCGGGTAAGCATGTAAAGCAATGACGCCGTGGTGGTTTTTCCGTTCGTTCCTGTTACAGCGACGACATCAATTTTTTCTGAAGGATTATCATAGTAATTCGCGGCAATAAAACCAAGCGACTCTGCAGAACTTGTAACACGTATATAGGTGATGTTCGCAGCTTTATTTTCTGGCAAACGTTCACAGACGATGGCAGTAGCGCCGCTTTCAATTGCTTTGGAAATGTAGTCATGTCCATCAACGACAGTTCCACTGACAGCAACAAACAAACTGAATGGTTTCACATTGCGTGAATCCATTGCGACGTGTTCAACGGCAACGTTCGTTGAACCAACAACTTCCTGTATGCGCGTTCTGAACAATATGTCTTTGAGCAATCTCACAGAAGTTCGATGTAGATATATGGATTAGACTTGATGCTATTGCCTGGTGCAATGCTTTGTCGCTTGACGGTTCCGTATCCGGAAATTTTCACTTTCATGCCGTTGTTCTCTAACAGATATAAAGCATCTTGTAAACCCATTCCGACAACGTTTGGAACAAGTCCCGGCTTGACGTTGCGTGCGGTCACCATTACAGAATCTCTTGTAGTTGCTGTCGAGATCCATTCGCTTTCCGATTTCACATTCATCGGTATGTGAAGACCTTTGAAGACCGTCATCAATTCGCTTGCATATCCACTTTTCGAAGTAGGAATTTTTGATTGAGCAATCTGAAGGGAATCACTCACGACCTCCGGCTCATGAAAATCCATCTGAGTGCTATAGATTTTATCAGCTAATTCTTTGAATACAGGAGCCGCGACGGCACTTCCATAATAGACGCCACTTCTAGGATCATTGATCACAACAATGCATGAGTACTTTGGATCATCAGCAGGGAAGTAACCGACAAAAGATGCGCGGTAACGATCAGATAAATAATGACCACCTTCATTGAGCCACGCAGTTCCGGTTTTACCGGCAACTTTGTAAGGTGAACTTGCAAACACGTAATCAGCTGTTCCACCTTTTTCCATTACGCCTTCCATCATTTTTCTGCACTCTTCTATCGTCGATTTTTTGCAGAAATCTTTTTTAATTACAATTGGTTCTGACTCTTCAATCGTTCTCCCGTTGCGTTTGATTTCCTGCACGAATTGTGGCCTTACCATTTTGCCATTGTTCGCCACAGCATTGTAAAAGGCTAGTGTCTGCAGAGGCGTGCATTGTGTTTCGTATCCGATCGCAAGTTGTGTCAGACTTAAACCACTCCAGCCTTTATCCTTAGTTGATCTGTAAAGTCGAGGTGAAGTTTCTCCTGCGAGATCTATTCCAAGTGGGTCATTGATTCCGAATGAATTCAGTTTGTCAATAAACTTCTGTGGATTTTTTTCATAGGATTGTTTCACCAATAACGCCGTACCGATGTTCGATGATTTTTCAAAAACCTGTTCTGCTGAAATAGTTCCATTACCACCTTTATCATAGTTGGAATCTTTCATGGGTTTGTCGTAGAAATAGGCAATACCTTTTCCGGTAGCGACACTGTCTTCCATTTCAATCAGCCCGTCATCGAGGCAAGCCATCATCGAGGCAAGCTTCATGGTTGATCCCGGTTCAACACTTTCGCGTATTGCCCAGTTGAGCCTTTCCGTATATTCTCCTGTTTCTTTGTTCTGTGAAAGATTTGCGATCGCTCTGACAAATCCGGTTTCCACCTCCATGAGAATTGCACAACCCCAGGCGGCTCGATGTGCTTCCAGTTGTCTTCGCAATGCGGCATGAGCGACATCCTGCAAGTGAATGTCAATAGTGGTGATCACATCACAACCCGGTTCAGGTTCTTCAATGAAATTATTCGTCATTGGTTTCCATACACCACCTGCAATTTTTTCCTGAAGTTGTTTTCCTTTTTTTCCGGAAAGCAATTCATCATATGCGAGTTCAATTCCTACCTTGTTCTCTAAACGATCCATGCCAATCGTTCGAGCTGCAAGGCTTCCGAAAGGTTGATCACGGATATATTTTTGAACGAAAACAAATCCACTTTTGAATTGACCATTTCGAATGAATGGAAATTTTTTAACTTCTTGCAATTCGTTATAATCTACGTGATCTCTTATTTCAGCATATCGGTTTCCATCCGATTTTGCTTTGCGAAAAATGGCCTTGTATTCTGCAGTTGATTTATCGTGAAAAAGTCTGGAGAAGCACAATGCCATCGAATCCACTTTTACACGGTATTCTTCTTTATCGTATCCGGCTTTCGAATCCCATCTGATTTCATACTCAGGAACGCTGGTTGCGAGCAGACTTCCATCACTAGAGAGAATTTGTCCGCGCACAGGTTCAATCTCATTTACTTTATAAGTAAAGTTTTGAGCAAGTTGTTGCGCATGTTCATCTGGAAAAAGTTGAATGACAAAAACTTTGATGATGATTGCGAGCGCGAGCAGACAAAGCCCTGCAAAGAGCATCCAGGCTTTACTGTGAATCAGACTTGGTGAAGGTTTGATTTCGGAAGCCGCAACTCCCGGCTCCTTCCCGGAGTGGGAAGAAGCTGGAGCTTGTGGTTGGTTGATATGGTTGGTCTGTATGTCCTTAGGTTCGGTCATACTGCTTCTTATTGCTTTTCAAAAAATCCTGGTTCAACGTCAATGATCTGTGGTGGTGTGCGCAATTCTTTTAATCCCATTTCTTGTATTGCTTGAGCCACGTTGCTTTGTTGTTTGTTTTTTTCGAGTTGGCTCATGGTCGTATTGTATTGCGAGCGCATCTCATTCAGTTCATTCTGCAGTTTGACTTTTTCGCGTGCCGTGTTTTCGAAGTAATAAACCAGTCCGATGTTGAGTAGAAATAGCACGACCAGAAAAGCGATGTACGGCATGTGTTTAACCATGCCGTCTTTGGCTAAAAAGTCACCACTCAAAATGCGTTGCAGCATTTTTCCCGCAGCGGGTTTCTTCCGCTTCTGACTTTCTGAAGAATTTTCTGCTTCAGTATGGTCGTTGGACTTATACTTATTCATGTAGGTACTCAACAAATTCTATGAAGAGCGGTTAACCGTTCTTCACATCACAATTTTCATTTATATAAAAACAATCATCCCTCTCTCTTCTCACTTCTCACCTCTCGCTTCTAATCTCTCACTTCTGTCTTTCCGCTATCCTCATCTTCGCACTTCTTGCCCTGTTATTGAATTCAATTTCTTCTTCAGTGGGAAGAATAGGTTTACTGGTTAGAGGCTTTAGCGGTCTGATCAGATTTCCGAAAAAATCTTTCTCAGGTATTCCTTCAAAGTTTCCGGTTTTCACAAAGTCCTTCACTAATCTGTCTTCCAGGGAATGGTAGCTGATCACTACTAACCTTCCCTCTGGATTCAATAATTCTGCACTCTGAACAAGAAGATCTTTCAGCACAAGTAATTCTTCATTCACCTCAATTCGCAACGCCTGAAAAATTTGGGCGAGTACTTTGTGTTCTTTCATTTTCGGCAACTGTCTTTCGATGGCCGATTTCAACTGGTCGCTGGTGAAAATGGGTCGCGCAAGAATGATGTCGCGTACGATCCTTCCCGCATTATCAAGTTCTCCGTAAGCACGAAACACATGTTTCAACTTCGCTTCATCATACTCATTCACGATGTCTGCGGCTGTGAGTTTGCGGGATTTATCCATACGCATATCCAATGCAGCATCGAAACGAATCGAGAACCCTCTTTCTTCACTATCGAATTGATGGCTGCTCACGCCGAGATCGGCGAGAATGCCATCAACTGATTTTATTCCAAGAAGTCTGAGCCAATTTTTCATGAATCTGAAATTCTGATCCACGAGTTTGAATCGTGGATCATCGATTGCATTTTTTTGTGCATCAGGATCCTGGTCGAAGGCGATCAGTTTTCCATTGTCCAGTCTTTTCAAGATTTCACGTGAGTGTCCTCCACCGCCGAAGGTCACATCTACATAAACCCCATCGGGTTTGATGTTAAGTCCGTCCACTGATGGCAACAGAAGTACCGGCTGGTGATAACCATCTGCTTTTCTGATCGTGGACATGTTTATTAAGGTCTGCCGTAAGTGCTAATCACATCCGGCTTATTGGTCATTATCAAATTCGTTCTGCACTTCTTCTGCAAGGGACATAAAGTCAAAATCAGGATTGTTGAATTTTTTCTCACGAGTTTCTTTATTCCACAACTCCATTTTTTGGCCAAGTCCGCACAACACCAATTCATTGTTTTTTTTCAAATCCACTTCTGCATAGTGAAGCAGGTGAGTGGGGATGTTGAGTCTGCCTACCGCATCCAAATCAAGTTCCGTGGCACCATTGAGAAAATGCCTGATGAATTCCGCGTGCTTCCGGTTATTGGGATTCATTTTGTCCAGCTTGGCTGACATCTTTTCCCAGGTTGGTTGCGGATAGAGCACCAAACAATGGGTGTAGATGTCGCGATTAATGACCAGCCCCTGGTGTAAAACTTCTTCGAGAGGCTTACGCAGCTTGGCCGGGAACAACAATCTTCCCTTGTTGTCCAGTTTGCATGGGTATTCTCCTAAAAGTTTGAGCATGATAAAATTTCCGCTTTGACGAGTGCGAAAATATCGCGTTTTTACCACTTTTTACCACTTGAGACGAATTTTGGCTGTTTTGTTGAAAAGATGAAAAATTGATTTAGATCAAAAGGATATGAATTTATGTCAGAATATATTGGTTTTACTACGGTTTTTGAAATATTGAGATGCTGTGGTAATTTGTGGGATGCTTTTTACAACTTCGACTTTTTGGAGTATTCGAAAATGGATGGATAAACATTTTTAATCGAAAGAGCACACAGGAGTCTGGAGTTATTGACTGAACATAAAATCAATCCTTCATTGAGAGTTTGAAAACCGGAGCTTGGAAATGCGCACGATAATTTTGAATTCACGAGAACTTAGAGTCTGTTTAAGATTTTATGATTGAGTTTGTTATAACGGCATTTTTAGTGCAAGCGAGGCATTTTTCTTCTGAATAGTCCTTCCTATTGAGAAAAAAAATAACGAAGTCTGCGCTAAAAAGGCCCATAACAAGCCAATTGATAAAATTTTAAACAGGCTCGTAATGTTCGCGTGATCGGGATCGACTTATCTGCAAGTCATTTAAATTCTTTACATTCGCCACATAAGTCAATTTCCTGACACCACGTATGGACTATCAACTCAAGGAAGATCAACAATTCAGATACATAGAGGAAGGCCAGGGCCGGCCACTGATATTGCTGCACGGTTTGTTTGGCGCGCTCAGTAATTTTCGTGAGGTGATTGAGCATTTTTCTAAAACTCATACGGTTGTTATTCCAATGTTGCCGCTTTACAGCATGCCATTGCTTACCACCGGTGTAAAAAGCATTGCTCATTTTCTACACGATTTTATTCAACATAAAAAATATGACAAAGTGAATCTGCTCGGCAATTCACTTGGAGGACATGTTGCGTTGATCTATTGCAAAGAGCATCCTGAACGGGTAAATTCTCTTATCCTTACAGCTAGTTCCGGTTTGTATGAAAACGCATTCGGTTCTAGTTTTCCCCGAAGAGAAGACAAAGAGTTTATTCGTCAAAAAGTTGGTCTCACGTTTTACGATCCAAAACACGCTACCGACGAATTAGTGGATGAGTGTTTTGACATCGTGAATGACCGCAACCGTGTTTTGAGAATTCTTGCTCTTGCGAAATCAGCGATACGACATAACATGGCCAAGGACCTTCCTCACATGAAAATGCCTGCTTGTCTGATCTGGGGGAAAAATGACACCATTACACCTCCGGAAGTGGCCGAAGAATTTCATCAGCTTCTTACGAATTCCAGTTTGTTTTGGATTGATGAATGTGGTCATGCGCCAATGATGGAGCATCCGCAAATGTTCAATCAATTACTCGATACGTGGATGAAAGAGAAAGGAGTCTGATCAAGGGAAACCAGAAACTAGAAACTAGAAACTAGAAACTAGAAACTACTTCTAAAAAGCCAGTTAAATTACGAAAGCAATCGAATAGTGAGTGATTAAGTCATGATGAAAGTTTCTTCTGCGGCATTTTTAAAATCTTCTACGACGTTGGAACAATGTCCGCCGCCCGACAAAATGGAATTTGCTTTTATCGGCAGAAGCAATGTGGGCAAAAGCAGCCTCATCAATATGTTGGTGAATAAGAAGAACCTGGCGAAAACATCTGCAACTCCCGGTAAAACCAGACTTATTAATCACTTTATCATCAACGAAGAAAAGCATCCATGGTATCTGGTGGATTTACCTGGATATGGTTATGCAAAGATTTCCATGTCGGAACGTGTCAAGTGGGAACACATGATTCGTGAATATCTGAACAATCGTGAAAATTTGCTGTGCACCATGGTGTTGGTAGATGTGCGCATCGAACCACAAAAACTCGATCTGGATTTTTGTTTAAGACTTGGAAAGGATGGATTGCCATTTGCCGTGATTTTTACAAAGGCAGATAAAGAAAAGCCGGGAGCTGTAGAACGCAATGTGAATGCTTTTTGTAATCTGCTATTGGAATCATTTTCAGAATTGCCCAATATTTTTGTCACGTCTGCGAAGAGTCAGATGGGAAGAGATCAGATTTTTACTTTTATCTCTGATGCCATGAAAACGGCTAAAGAAAATAGCTAACGTTTAAAGTTTCTTTAAAGTGGTGCTTTGATATTCATCTTTTCCGCGTAGTACTCGCAGAAGTCACGCATCGTATCAGCCATTTTTTTTTCATTCGTAGCTTTTTCAAAACTATCGGCAAGGGTAAGTAATGTTTGATGAACAAATTGTTTCATCTCATCTACTTGCATTTCTTTTGTCCAGAGATCAATGCGCATGGCATTTTGTTCTGCAGAGTCCCATACTCCCAGAATCATGGCTTTCGCCTCTGCACTTTTTTGATTTTCTGAAGCAGCCCATTGTATTTTTTCAGGAACATTGTTATCATCCAAAGAGATATCAATCTTGATTTGTTCTGTTTTCATCCTGCAAGTTTAGGTCAGAAATGTGGGTGATGCACTTCAGACACTCTTGATATGGCCATTATCGGCTGGGTTTGAATGCGGCCAGAATTTTATTATTGTCCGTTTCTTTCAACAGATCAGGCGGCGATAATTGAGGATGAGCCGCCATGTATTGCCGGACAATTTTCCACCCCAACCACACTCCTAGTTGTGGTGGTGAATCCTGTGGAATCCCATTTGCACCTGTGAATGGCCCATCCGCAAACCATTTGTTGATTTCAAAACTTTTAGACTGGAACATCACTTTTTCATTGGCGATGGCCTGCCATGTTTGCCATTCGTGTTTTTCGGCCCAGCCAAGTTGTTCCGGTGTCCAGCTCATCATGATCGAGTCCGGAATTTCAGGAGCGAGTGCTTCAGCGAGATAGACCAGTTTACCGTAAAAGATGAGTTCGGAAAGCAGGTCTTTCTTCACATAATAATGACCGAATTCTTGCGACACCAGTCCTTTCATGGCATCAGCAAGAATGTACTTTTCATCCATGTTTTGCTTTTTGTAGGCAGGAAAAGCGTCGGGCGAAAGTTGTTTGGTGATTTTATTGTCAGCACCCAAATAGGAATCAAGAGAAATGGCCAAAACAGAATCGGTTGAAACAATGTTGCTGTTCCATGCCGATTGATAGTAGATTAGATCGGGTACAATGCTGTCGGGAAAGAAGTGATTCCACCGTTGAATGGAGGATGACAGTTCTTTATTGAGCTCTGTTATTTTTTCTTCATTAAAAAATTTGACTATTTCCTGATGTGTTTCTAAGATGTCAGGATTGAACACAAAAGGTTGAAGCAATGGGCCGACACTGTCGGATTTGCAAGCGGCAAGTCGCAGGTCTTGCTCAATAAAACGGCAATAGAATGTGCCGTATTTCTGGTATAGTTGTTGGCTAGCGGCTTGCGGATTTGAAAAATCGGCATTGAAAAGATCCAGGTCAAAGCGTTGGAATTGAACTTCCAGTTGTTTCGCTTCTTCTTTCAATTCTACCTTTTTCAATGGTTTGTCATCCCGACATCCTCCACATCCGACCATGAATAACATCAAAAGAATAACTGAAGTTCGCATTCTAAAATTGAATTAATTTGGCGCTCTAAATTAAGTGGCAATTTTAAACACGTAAAACACGAAAGCATGAAAAATAGTATTTTAGTTTTGACAGCCATCTGTCTTTCTATGCTAGGAATGGCTCAGGAGAAGGAATGGAAGATTGCAATTCACGTAGATCCAAACATTTCGTGGATGAAGCAAGATAACAAGAATATTGAACAAGGAGGCAATAAGGTCAAATTCGGTTTTGGAATGATGATCGATAAAATGTTCACGGATAATTACGCTTTTGGAACAGGAATCAACGTGATCCGCACGGGCGGAGAACTTTCTTACCTGTATGCAGGAAATGCTTTGAAAACAGCTGGAATTACGCCGGTCATTGCAAGACAAACCCGCACTTACAATTTACAGTATCTGGAAGTACCTCTGACTTTTAAATTGAGAACAAATGAAATTGGGTATGTGACTTATTGGGCTCAAATGGGTATCGGTGTTGGATTTAATATCCAGGCAAAAGCTGATTTTGAAACGACATATGTGCGTGAGTACATTGGAGTCGACAATCCATTGACAGCAGAAGTAGATCTTATCACCGACTGGTATCCGGCGGATATCAAGGCTGTGAGCTCTGAAGATGAAGATATCAAAGACGATATCAATCTATTCAGAACAAGTTTGATAGTTGCAGCCGGAATTGAATATAATCTGAGCGGCAAGACTAGTATTCTTGCCGGGGTGACGTTTAACAACGGATTCAGTGATGCCCTGAATAGGGACGGTGTTAAATTGAATGAAGCAGGTAATCCGGAAATTTATAATGGAAAACCACAAACATTCGAACTAAAGGCATTCAATAATTTTGTGTCATTGAACATTGGAGTATTATTTTGATAAGAAGATTTTTTTAATCCAGATTGAATATTTGAAAAGTCCTGTCATCTTTGGCAGGACTTTTTTTATTTATGAAAACGAAGAATGTAATCGGACACATAGTGAAGTGGCTTGATCAATACGCCGATCAAAGTCACACCAATGGATTTGTTATCGGCATCAGTGGTGGTATTGACTCCGCAGTCACTTCAACGCTTTGTGCATTAACCGGAAAGGAAGTTTTGCTGTTGGAGATGCCGATATATCAGGCCCAAAGCCAGGTCAGCCGGGCACAAGAGCACATCGATTGGTTAAAGAGCAATCACGCAAAAGTCAATGATCAGCGCATTGAACTTACTGCCACTTTTGATTCTTTGATGCAGGCGCTGCCCAAAGTGAACGATCCGTATGTTTTGAATCTTGCACTTGCCAATACGCGTGCGCGCTTGCGCATGTCCACACTTTATTATTTCGCTGGTATAAACAAATTGTTGGTTGCCGGAACCGGGAATAAGATTGAGGATTTTGGTGTCGGCTTTTTTACGAAATATGGCGATGGAGGTGTGGATCTATCACCCATTGCAGATTTAACGAAATCGGAAGTATACGAAATAGCCAAAGAATTGGGTATTGCGGTCAGCATTCAAAAGGCAGCTCCAACAGATGGATTGTGGGGCGACGACCGCACAGATGAAGATCAAATTGGAGCTAGTTATCCAGAGTTAGAGTGGGCTATGAATTTTGCCGCACAACAGGATTTCGAAAATTCCCAAGCACAACTGAATGACAGGCAAAAGGTCGTGCTTGAAATTTATTTACGATTGAACAAGGCGAATCAACATAAAATGTTACCCATTCCTGTTTGCACCATTCCGCCTGAAATGAAGTTGTAATGGTCTGGAATTAAGCTTCGGCTCCGGTTGTCAGCTCTTTGAAGATGTCCTCAAGCTTTTGTTCTTTCCTGTTGAGAGTGAGAATGGAAAAATTGTTTGAAGCTGCTAAATCAGAGATTTCCTTACGTATATCAGTTGCTGAATTCGTTGTAATCTCCCATGAGTTTTTCCCGGTTGCAATCACCTGACTCACACCTTTGATTTTTTTGATCACTTCCGCAGAAATGTTTCCGCTGAATTCAACACTGATTTTATAACCGGATCCTTTTGTGAACTCGGAAAGATGAGAAGTAGGGCTGTCAGCGACAATTGTGCCTTTGTGAATAATAATTGCCCGATCGCAAATCGCTTCTACTTCCTGCATAATGTGGGTGGAAAGCATGACGGTTTTTTCTTTTCCGATACGAATAATGAGATCACGAATTTCTGAAAGTTGGTTTGGATCAAGACCACTGGTTGGTTCATCCAGAATAAGAACGCGTGGATCATGAATCATGGATTGTGCGATACCAACCCGTTGACGATAGCCTTTTGAAAGTGCTTCAATTTTTTTGTGCGCTTCTACTCCCAGACCAACCATATCAATCATTTCTTCCACACGTTTCTTGAGGTTTTTTACACCGTATATTTTACCAATAAATGAAAGGTATTCGCGCACGTACATTTCTGTGTACAGGGGATTGTGTTCCGGGAGATAGCCAATACATCGCCTGGCCTCGATGTTTTGTTCGCGCACGTCAAACCCACAAACGGTCACTGTTCCGGAAGTAGGCGGTATGTAGCAAGTGATAATTTTCATCATCGTGCTTTTGCCGGCACCATTAGGTCCGAGGAATCCGACGATTTCACCTTGTGAAATGGAAAAACTCACTTCATTGAGAGCTTTCTGATCTCCGTATAATTTTATAACTGATGATGCTGATATGGACATGTTCTGATTGTGAGAGCTCAAACCTAAGGCCATTCCATTGAATTGAAAAGCAGACAAGTGAAAACTTATCTCCACACTTTTTCAATAATATGCTACACAATGCAACGAGAGCTTCATATCCAATGCACTTAACCCGAGGACCTGTTGACTATTTGATGATGGTTGTAATTTTGCACAAAACACATTCGTTTGAGAAACATTGCGATTTTGGCTTCAGGTGCGGGCAGTAACGCACTCAACATTCTTCGGCATTTCAAAAATTCCGAATCGGTTCATGTGTCGCTCATAGTATCGAATAGGTCCGATGCTGGTGTATTAAAAATCGCTGAACAATTTGGCATTCCTTCTTTGATCATCACACGAGCTGATTTTCTAAACACGGAAAACCTGCTCGCTGAATTAAAGATGCGGCGGATTGACTTCATCGTTTTGGCCGGCTTTCTTTGGAAAATTCCTGAATCCGTGGTTGCAACATATCCCAATAGAATTGTGAACATTCACCCGGCATTATTGCCCAAGTATGGAGGCAAAGGCATGTATGGACATTTCGTTCATGAAGCGGTTCATGAACATCGTGAGAAGGAATCAGGCATCACGATACATTATGTCAACGCTGCTTATGATGAAGGGGACGTCATTTTCCAGGCACGAGTATCGTTGAGTGAAGAAGATACTCCGGCCGATATCGAAAGAAAAGTCCGTGCGTTGGAAATCGAGTATTTCCCTTCAGTCCTCGCGAAGTTGCTCTAAATGCGCCATTCTCGATTTGAAAGGGCAGCTCTAATCACTTGTTAATTTATTTTAACCGGAATGTTGGTTTGATTCTTAAAGTGACTGTTTTTCAAAGCAAGAATCAATTGGCGTTTTAAGATTTTGAAATTGTGTAAAAAGGTTTAGGTTGGAATTGGTTATCATTGCGAACAATCACATCATCTATGCGAAGAGTCCAGACGTTATTTTCCAATTTTTCACATGATTTACCGTCGGCCATTGTCGTGTTTCTTGTTGCGCTGCCTCTTTGTCTTGGAGTTGCCGTAGCCTCAGATGCTGATCCTTTTGCCGGAATTACAGCCGGAATTATTGGAGGTATATTGGTCGGAATGCTTAGCGGGTCGCAACTAAGTGTGAGCGGACCTGCGGCTGGTCTTGCGGCAATTGTTGCCAGTGCTATTTCTACCTTAGGGAGTTACGAAGTCTTCATTTTAGCTGTAGTCATTGCAGGAATTCTCCAAATGATTTTTGGCTTCTTCAAAGCAGGTATTATTGGCCGGTACATTCCCAACGCAGTGATCAAAGGAATGCTGGCTGCTATTGGAATATTGCTCATTTTAAAACAACTTCCTCACTTTGTTGGATATGACAAAGATCCGGAAGGAGAAGAAGCCTTTTTTCAGGTGGACGGTGAGAATACGTTCTCTGAAATTGTTATTGCTTTGAATTCCATTTCGCCACTTGCTATTTTGATTGCCATTACTTCTGCCATCATCTTGCTTTTTTTCGAATGGAAAAAAATAAAAAAACTCACGATTGTCAAGTATTTGCCCGGACCGTTAGTTGTTGTTGTGGTGGGTATAGTGATGAACGAGTTCATCCTTCCGGATGAGCACCTCTTATCTCTACGCGATGAACACGTCGTTCAATTGCCGGTATTTTCGGGCCTTGGTGAATTGTGGCAGTCGCTTCCATCACCAAATTGGAGTGAAATTTTCAACTATGATATTTGGATCATTGCTGTGACCATCGCAATTGTTGCTAGTCTCGAATCGTTGCTGAGTCTGGAGGCTTGCGATAAACTCGATCCGGAGAAAAGAATAAGTCCGACGAACCGGGAATTGGTTGCGCAGGGGGCTGGGAATGTGGTGTCGGGCTTGTTGGGTGGATTGCCTGTTACTTCCGTCATCGTAAGAAGTTCAGCGAACATCAGTTCAGGTGCAAAGACCAAAGTTTCTACTATTTTTCATGGTTGTCTGTTGTTGGTTTCCATTTTGTTCATACCGAATATTTTAAATCTGATTCCCAAAGCGGCGCTTGCGGCGATCCTCATTTTTACCGGATATAAACTCGCCAAACTTTCTTTGTTCAAAGAGTATTACAAAAAAGGGTGGGATCAATTTCTGCCATTTGTCATTACGATCGTGGCGATACTTTTTACTGATCTGCTGATTGGAATTATTATCGGAATTCTCGCCGGATTGTTTTCTGTTTTGAAAAGCAATTTTAAATCAGCGTTGTCAATCACAAAGGATGAAAGTCGTTATCTCATCCGATTTGGTCGTGAGGTTTCGTTTCTCAATAAACCATATCTGATGGATCAATTGGAGAAGATCCCCGAAAATTCTTCGGTGTTATTGGATGCACAAAAGAGTGATTTCATCGACCGGGATGTGATTGAAATTGTGAATGATTTTATTGCCGGGTCAAAATCCAGAGACATCAAAGTGTATGTGAAAAGAGATAGCAGTCAGGCGAAGGACTATTTTGAAGATCCTTATCGATTAGAAACGCACTAGAACCAGAAGAACTATGAAGAGTTACGAAAGACTTTTATTGGAAAATAAAGCCTGGGCATCTGAGCGAATTCAATCTGATCCCGGTTATTTTATTAGATTGTCACAAGTTCAGACGCCTGAATTTTTATGGATCGGGTGCAGTGACAGTCGTGTGCCGGCGAATGAAATTACAGGAACAGCACCAGGTGAAATTTTCGTTCACCGCAACATTGCAAATATGGTTGTTGACAAAGACGTGAATTTATTAAGCGTTCTTGAGTATGCCGTTGATCATCTCAAAGTGAAACATGTGATTGTTTGTGGGCATTACGGTTGCGGTGGAGTAAAAGCTGCTGCGGCTGGCCAGCAAACAGGGATTATCAATCAATGGTTGCAGAACATCCGCAACGTAGAAAAGCTTCATATACAGGAATTGGAATCGATTGAAGTCGCAGAAGAACGTATGGATCGACTGGTGGAGTTGAATGTGAAGGAACAGGTAGCGA